>JBKJKL010000402.1:0-2575 GCA_046597485.1 Chthoniobacterales bacterium | reverse complement strand
GGTAAAGATCGTCTGCACCGCGCCACCGTTTACGCTGTAGGTCACGCGGTAAAGCGGCTGCACGCCGCCGGCATCCGGCGGAGCGGCCGCCCAGTTGATCACGAGAGCGCCGTTGCCTAACGAGTAGTTAAAACCGTTCGGCGTCATCGGACTTCCCGGCGCGGTCGTCGGGGCCGTCACGTCGTAAACTTTCAGATACTGCGCTTCGTAGGGCGCGGTCGCCCAGGCGGTATCGCTCGTCGGCACACGGTTCATCGCCACGAAGATTCCGTTGTTCAGGATGTCTGCGCCGGTCCGGCCGCCGTTGTAGAGGAAGTAGGTGCGGCGGTTCGGATCAACGTTCGTGTAGGCCGCGATGTTCTTCACGTTGTAGGTGCGGCCGGGCAAAATGCCGTAGTCGTTCACGCCGTTGTTATCGACGTCCTGGTTGACGCGGAAGTTGCCGCTCGGGCTGGCGTCTCGATTCGTATTCGCGAAGGCGAAGACGACATCGGAGTTGCCCGGCAGCCCGTTCAAGAACTGGTACTTGGCCACGCCGAAGATCGTCTGGTTGTTCCCGTCCTCGTTCAGGAAGTAACGGTTCGCGCTCCGCAGCGCGACGCTCGCGAGTCGCGCCTGCCCGATGCCGGCATAAACGGGATAGAGCTGGTCGTTGCCGTAGACGCTGTCGTTCCAAGCCGGCGTCATGGAGTTAAAGTCCTTAAAGTTCGCGATGTTCTTGCCGAAGTTCACCTCGTAGCTGTCGTAGCCGAAGGTAGTCGAGATGCCGAGTTCCTGACCGGGGAAGATCAACGGCACGCCATCGACGGTGCCGGTAACCGCATAGCGCACCACCGCCTGCCACGGATCTGCAGGAGCTTCCTCGTCGTGCGACATGTTGTTCAGCAGGATCACGCTCTGGCCGTAGGCGCTGCGCCGCGACTCGAAGATGTTCCGGTAATCACTCGCGTTCGAAGCGCTCTTGAGCGGGAAGACAATGTTTTCGTTCAGGATGTCGAAGTGGCGATTCGATCGATAGGTGACCGCGCCGCCATCGAGCGACTCGGCCATGAAAACGAAGTTCCATTTCCGGACGCGCGTCTTGTTAATGCAATATTCCCAGAACTGCGGCGGCAGGCCCTGCCCGAAATCCGCGCGCAGTCCGCTAATACCTTTCGCCGTCTGCTCGGCCAGGCTCGTGCCCGCGGGAACGCCGGTCTGGCTCAGCCAGTAGAGAGTGTAATTAGAGAAATAGCGCCAGACGTTCTGCGTCACTTGGTCGAAGTGACCGTTCGCCGAGCCGGCCGTGTTCTCGTCGCCGATCGAGTAGTCGAACCAATCCTGCTCGTTCAGGTAGTTGCCGTTGCCCGCCGGATTCACATCCACGAGCGCGGCGTAGCGACCGAAGTAAACGTCGCGCACGTCGCCCCATTTGCCGAAGTCGCCCCGGTCAGGCGCGACGGCGATATTGCCGCCGCCACTCGCGCGCAGGGCATAGTTTCCGTCGCGTGAAAAGAAGCGCGCTTCGCGGTCGCGGAAGAAATCGCCCGCGTTGTTCCCGAAGAGACTCGTCCCCTGGGCGCTAATTTCGGCATCAGGCGCGGCGTGATTAAACGGCGCATCGAGCATCACGCCAACGCCGGCGACGTTCGCGGCCGCGACCAAACCCTGAAAGGCCTGCCGCGCGGCGTTGCGGTTATTCGGATCGTTCGGGCCCGCGGCCGCGTTGTAGTTCGTCGACATGAGCGGGTTAATGTCGAAGAAGCTCCGCACCGAGTACGGGCTGCCGGGATTGTGACCCTGCTGCGCCTCCTGCGTGATCGGGTGCACCGGCTGAAACCAGAGCCAGTTGCAGCCGAGGTTCTTCAGGTAAGCGAGGTTCCAGTGATTAGCCGCGCCCTGGTGCGGCGCGTTCGGCGCGTCATACATGTCCTCAAGTGTGCCGCGTTGCGCGAACTGCGGACCGCTCGAGTCGAGGTTGAGCACGTTCGCTTCGTAGAGATTGATGTTCCGCGCATCGACCGGCGAAACGACAATGGCGTGATCGCGCCGCCCGGCGCCGATGTTCGTGTAATAGCGCCAGGTGTTGTCGCCCTGCACCTTCCAGCGCGCGGTCAGACGGTAGGCGCCGGTCTTAGTTCCATTCAAGACGAGCAAAAATTGCCCAGCTGTGCCGGTCGCGGTCATCGGGTAGGTCTTGTAGTAATGCGTGTCGTCGCCGGCGTTGAGCAGGTTGCCGTCGAACGGCACGATTCCCTCCTCGGTCGCAATCCCGTTCACGGTGTGCGGCGTGGTCGCCTTCTCGCGCCGGTCGAGGTTGGTGAAGACTTCGGCGGCGGTCACGTTCGGCTGGCCGGGCGAAAAGAGGATGGTGAAGGGCACGCTCGTCCCGCGCATCTCGTCGACGAAGACATGCGTGGTGGTGTAGTTCGCGTTTACGCCGTTCACGCTCAGGGCCGGTTCGCCGAGCGTGCCGTTGTTGAAGGAGAAGATGGCGTTGTTCGTGGCCGCGTTGTGGTCGGCAAATTTCTCCTCGTTGTTCGCGGTGTTCCAGAAGCCGATCCGGTAGCGAATGGTGCTGCCGTAGGGCGCGGCG
>JBKJKL010000345.1:0-7741 GCA_046597485.1 Chthoniobacterales bacterium | reverse complement strand
GCCATAAGTCGGATGATCCCAGCCACGCGCCCGAATGCTCGCCGCATCGCAGAGGCGGCATTGCACTTCGGGCGCGTGGCTGGGATCATCCGACTTACGGCGCGTTCTCGACCGCGCTGGCTTGCGCGAAATTGATGAAGCTCGACCCGGAGCGGACCCGGCACGCAATCAACATCGCGGGCGTCCATTGCGCCGCCTTCCGCCAGGCGCGCGTCGGTGAGCTTTCGCATTGGAAAGGCGTGGCCTTCGCGAATGCGGCCCGCCTCGGCGTCTATGCCGCGCTCCTCGCACGCGGCGGCATGACTGGCCCGGCCCCGATTTTCGAGGGCGCGATGGGATTCGAGAAGGAACTCGGCGTCTCGTTAGGCAACGTCCGCGAAGTGTTCGACAAGTCGAAGGAAGCGATGTCCGGCGAAGGCCCGGCCTCGATGATTTTGAAGACGAGCATCAAGTTCTGGCCAGCTGAATATCATAGCCAGAGCGCGATCGAGGCGGCG
The DNA here is from genome assembly GCA_046597485.1 of Chthoniobacterales bacterium. Classification (GTDB taxonomy): domain Bacteria; phylum Verrucomicrobiota; class Verrucomicrobiia; order Chthoniobacterales; family UBA10450; genus JACCTI01. The sequence goes on along the minus strand of JBKJKL010000345.1, from coordinate 7,244 downwards.
CTCTTCCTCCGCAATCAGATCAGTGATCTCTCGCAGGTGAAATCGATGGTCATCGAGTCGCACGACGCCTCGGTCGACATCATCGGGAGCGAGCCGGAGAAATGGAAACCGCAGAACCGCGAGACCGCCGATCACAGCCTGCCTTATATCACCGCGGTTGCGTTGATCGATGGCGAGATCACCGACAAGCAGTTCGATCCAAAACGCTTCACCGAGCCGAAGATCGTCGACTTTCTCCAGCAGGTGGAAGTGAAGCGGAACGACGAACTGAGCGGCCTCTACGCGGAAGCGGTCGCGAACATCGTGCACGTGAATTTAGCCGACGGCCGGACGCTGACGAAGCGAGTCGATTACCCGCTCGGCAACGCGAAGAATCGCCTGCCGGATAAGGGCGTGGAAGATAAGTTTCTCAGCCTCGCCGCGCCGAAGATCGGGAAAGAAGCGGCCGAGCGCGTGATCGAGTACGGCTGGAAATTTGACCAGGCGAGCGATGCTTCCAAGTTGATGAAGTCGCTCGTCATGCCGGGCTGATTCGAACGGGGCAGGATTAACGGGATTGACAGGGTTTTTCCCAAGATGTTTGCCCGCCGAATCTTCAATCCAGTTAATCCTGTCTAGTTCGGCTGCATGAAGATGACCAAACGGTTAAGAGAGTTGATCAGCAATGGCTGCGTCGCGATGCCCGGCGTCTTCAACGCCGCGATGGGTCGGCTGGTGGAGCGGAGCGGTTTCGACGCGCTCTACATCAGCGGCGCGGGACTCTGCAATGCAACCGCGGGCGTGCCGGACATCGGCTTGCTGACCTTAACGGAGGTCACGCAACTCGCGGGCTACGTGGCGCGGGCGGTCAAGATTCCGTGCATTGTCGATGCCGATACCGGCTTCGGCGGCGCCGGGAACGCCGCGCGGACGATCGAGGAATTTGAGCGGGCCGGCCTCGCCGGTTGCCACATCGAAGACCAGGAATTTCCCAAGCGCTGCGGCCATCTCGCCGGCAAATCGCTCGTCTCGATGGAGGAGATGAACGAGAAGATCGCCGCGGCCGCGGCCGCGAAACGCGATCCCGATTTCCTCCTCATCGCACGGACCGATGCACGCGCGGTCGAGAGCTTTGACCAAGCCGTCGAGCGCGCGATGAGCTACGTCGCTGCCGGTGCGGACGCGATTTTTCCGGAGGCGCTACAGGGCGCGCAGGAGTTCCGCGATTTCGCGCAGGCGGTGAAAGTGCCGCTACTCGCGAACATGACCGAGTTCGGGAAGAGCCCGTTGCTCTCGTTAGACCAGTTGCGCGAGTTCGGCTATCGCATGGTCATCTATCCGCAGACGGCCTTCCGTGTTTCGATGCATGCCGCCGGCGAAATGCTGCGCGACTTGAAGAACGACGGCACGCAGGAAAAATGGCTGGATCGCATGCAGACGCGCAAAGCGCTGTATGAGCTGCTGGATTACGATCCGACGAAATGATGGAGTGGAGAAAGCGTCGAACTTCGAACTTCGAACGTTGAACTTTCCACGAAGAAAGAGCCTGCTGCATTCGACGTTGGACGTTCGACGTTCAGCGTTCGACGTTTGCTTCCAATAAACTTTATGAGCACGAGCACCGAAACAAAACCCGCTTACAGCCCAGGCCTGGCCGGCATCGTCGCTGGCGAAACTTCCATCTGCTGGGTCGATCCCAACGCCGGCCTGATGTATCGCGGCTACGACATCCACCAAATGGCAAAGGAGGCGAACTTCGAGGAGGTCGCGTATCTGCTCCTGAAAGGCGAGCTGCCAAATGCGCAGCAGCTGATGGATTTCGGCCGCGAGATCGCTGCGAACCGCGAGCTGCCGAAGCCGGTGCTCGACATGCTGCGCCTCCTGCCGAAGACGATGCATCCGATGGATGTGTTGCGGACCGGCGTGTCGATGCTGGCGGCGTTCGATCCCGATCTGAACGACCACTCGCACGAGGCCAACGTACGCAAGGCGATCCGCCTGGTGGCGCGCGTGTCGACGTTGATCACCGACGCGTGGCGCATCTCGCAAGGAAAGGACCCGCTGGCCGATAACAATAATCTGACTCACGCGGGCAACTTCCTCTACAAGCTTACCGGAAAATCCCCCGAGACGTGGCAGGTGCGCATGCTCGACACCATTTTCATTCTTTACGCTGATCACGAGTTCAACGCCTCGACCTTTGCGGCCCGCGTCACGGCCTCGACCCTCGCGGACATGTATGCGGCCTGCGTCTCCGCGTGCGGCACGTTGAAAGGCCCACTGCACGGTGGTGCCAACGAGGAGTCGATTTACATGCTGAACGAGATCGGCACTGCCGATCGCGCGGAGGCCTGGATGATGGACGCGCTCGCGAATAAGAAAAAGATCATGGGCTTCGGCCACCGCGTTTATAAGAGCGGCGACTCGCGGGTGCCAATCATGCGTGAGATCGCGCGCGATTACGGGCAACGCATCGGCAAGCCGGAGTGGGTGCCGATTTGCGAGAAACTCGAGGCGACGATGGAGCGCGAGAAAGGTCTTTGCGCGAACGTCGATCTCTACGCCGCGCCCGTCTTCACCATGTTCGGTTTCCCGCCGGAGTTGAACACGCCCATCTTTGCCGTCTCGCGCGTCGCGGGTTGGTGCGCGCACGTTATCGAGCAGCACGACAATAACCGCCTCATCCGGCCGCGTTCTCTTTACGTCGGTCCCCCGGAGCGGCCCTACGCGACCCCGGCGAGCGACGGCGCGAAGCAATAGCGGATGGCCGACGAGACGCTCTCACTCCAGGAGCAGTACGCGCCGCAGAATGCATGCTTCGGTTGTGGGCCGGCGAATCCCGACGGCGTGCACGTGCGCAGCTTCGTCCGCGGCGATGAAGTGGTCGCGGAGTGGACGCCCCAGCCGAAGTACGAGGCGTTTCCCGGCGTCCTGAATGGCGGAATTATCGGCACCTTACTGGATTGTCATTGCAACTGGACGGCTGCCTGGTTTTTGATGCGCGCTTTTAACCAGGAACGCCCGCCTTGCACTGTTACCGCCGCCTATTCAATCAAGCTTCTACGACCGACCCCCACGACCGGCCCGATTTCTCTCTCGGCCCGGTTGGTCGAGCTTTCGGGCGATCGCGCCACGATCGATGGAACGCTCTTTGCTCAGGGCAAAGCATGCGCAACTTGCCGGGGCACTTTCGTCGCGGTGAGAGAAGGCCATCCCGCTTTTCACCGCTGGTAGGTCATGGCCCGGCGTGGGGTATCGCCATCATTGCAGCTTGGATGCTCCTCGCGACGTTCGGCGCGCAGGCAGAGTCCATTTCGCGCACTATCTCGTTTGCCTGGGACGCTTCGCCGAGCGCGGGAGTGGTCGGATATCGCGTCCACTACGGCACGCGCAGCGGGAACTATCCGCAGCACATCGACGTCGGGCTGGCCACGAACGTGGAAATTCCGAACCTGGTCGAAGGCACGACCTATTTCTTCGCCTTGACCGCGTATGACGCGGCCGGGATCGAGAGCGACGCCTCCATGGAATTTGTCCACACCGTCAATCCCGGGGTGCTCCTGAGCCTCTCGGCGCGGGCCCATGTCCGCGAAGGAGATGACGTCCTGATTGCCGGCTTTAGCGTCGGCGGCAGCAGCCGGAAGGTGATAGTCGTCCGCGCGATCGGGCCTTCGCTCGCGGCTTACGGCGTGGGCGAGCCGTTGTCGAATCCAGTGCTCGAAGTCTGGGGCCCGACCGGCCAACTCATCTCGAATGACAACTGGCGCGAGGGCAACCCGGACGCCCTCGTGGCGCATCAGCTCGCCCCGAGTCACGATCTGGAAGCCGCGGTCGCGATCACGCTCCCGCCTGGTTCCTACACTGCGGTCGTGCGCGGCGCGGGCGGAGCGACTGGCGTGGCCTTGGCGGAAGTCTACGACGCCGGCATGCCGCAATAACGGCTTGATGACTCTCACGCGCCGCGGCCGCCGATCGCGCCGCGCCGCATTGCGCATCCCACAGAAGAGTGACCCCCGATTGATCTTTCGCTTCGGGGAAATAAAGTAGAGGGCAAGTGGATGAAACCGGCCCGACGACCATCTCCCACCGCCGCATCCGGTTAAAAAACACCGGGATTGCGTTCCTTGCGCTTGCCCTCGTCCTCCTCGTCTTCCACCGGCCGATCCTGCAGACGGCCGTGCGGCGCGTGGCGATCCATTTTGCCGCGCGCGAAAATCTGAAGCTCGACCTGCGGGTCGAGGGCTCGGTCCTGGGTGCACTCGTCCTGCGCAACGTCCACGCCAGCGCGATCGGGCCGTCCGCCGTGCAGGCCGCAGACATGGGGCTGCTCCGCATCGACTACAGTCTCTGGGGTTTCCTCACCGGTGGCATTGCGCATTTCTTCCAGGATGTGGAATTGCGGGACGCGATCATCGTGCTCGACCCGGAGAAGGCGCCGCCCATCCTCGAGCCGAAACAAAAGGAGAAGTTCTCCCTGCCTGCGTTTTTCCCGGATCGGCTGACCCTCGCAGACGTGAGCGTGCGGATGGCCGCCGTGCCGAATGATTTCATCGTGCAGCATCTCTTCCTCGAGCTGCGACCGGACCGCGCGGGCGAGTTGCGCATCGCGAAGCTGCAACTTCCTACCGGGAGAAGCTGGAGCGACGTGACCGCGCAGACCACCTATACCGATCGCAATCTTTACCTGCGCAATCTCGTCCTCGACGATCAGACGCAGCTCAGCGTGGTCAACATCGACGCCTCGAAAATAGGCCAGAACAAACTCGACGTGGGGGTGAAGGGAGTGGTCGCCGGGGGCAAGGTCGACACCAGTATTTCGCTCGGGGCGAAGAATGGCGCCGCCCAGATGAAGATCGATCTCGCCGTGGAGGAGACCTCGATCGACGCGGTGCGGAAATACCTTCAGCCGGCTGAGGCCGCGGGGAAACGCGACGCCGTCGCGGCGGTTGGCGGAGCAGCCGTCGCCGCGACTGGGTCCGAGCCGAAAGTCGAGCCGGGCGATGCCGCGGCGCTGGTGCCGAAAGGGATCGGCGGCGAGGTGAAGAAACTCACCATCCACCTCACTGGCGAAGCCGATCATCCAAGCACCTGGAACGGGACGATCGTCGCGGAGATCGATAATCTTGCGAACGGCGGAACGGTCTTCGACCATGCCACGATCGACGTCGCCGCGGCCGACGGGCGGGCGACCTTGAAGAACGTTGAACTGCAGCGCGGGGCGAATCAGATCACGCTGCAGGGAACGGCTGACCTGCCGGAGACGACAGAAGGCTTCGGACACAGCCCAGCCAACATCCAACTGCGGGGCAAACTGCCGGCGCTCGGCGAAATCACGGCCGGCCTGCCGCAGCCGATCACCGGCAGCGCGGAGATCAACGGCCAGATCAAGATCGCGCATGAGACCGTCCAGGCCGACATCGCGCTCGCCGGCGGCCCGATCGATTTCGGCACGGGCAGCGCGCAGAATTTTGTCGTGAAACTGAACGCGACCAGGACGATGCCCGCGGCGGGAGAGGAGAAGCCTTACTTCGACCGGCTCACGTCCGACATTACCTTCGATCTCGGCGTCGTCCGGGTAAAGGACTACGCGCTCGACGCTGTCCATGGCGAGATGCAGAGCGCGGGCCAGCAGCTGACCATCGAACAACTACTCGTTAGGCGGGCGGAGAACCGACTCACTCTCAGTGGCAGCTACCAATTGCCGATCGACATTGCGAACGCGGCCGCGCAGCCGGCAGCGATCACGTTCCAACTGGAGGCGCCGCAGGTTGGCAGCTTCTGGGCGGTGGATTCGCCGCACCAGGTCACTGGACAGTTGCAGGCGAGCGGCCGTCTGAATTATCAGCAGCAGCTCGGCGATGGTTCCTTCACGGTTTACGGCTCGGAGTTAACCACGCGGAACCTGACCGTGCATGAGCTGAGCGCGCAGGGGACGACGGCGAATAACACGGTTTACCTGAACGACCTGACGGCCAAGCTGAACGCGCACGATTCCATCGTGGCGCACGGGCAGGTCGAAGTGCAGTCGCCGTTCCCGTATCGCGGCGCGCTCGCGGTCAACATCGCGAACCTCGCCGCCTTCGAGCCGGTCCTGAAAGCCGCGGGGAAAGAAACGCAGCTCGGCGGCGCGCTCACGGTCGACTGGCAGGGCAGCGGAGTGGCCAGCACTTTTAAGGAGACCGGCGACCTCAAACTCAAGCTCGTGAACGGCCGCTACGGTAACCTCGAAAAGCTGGAGGCGAACATCGACGCCCGCTATTCGCCCGATGGGCTAAACGTCCCGATCGTCTTCATCTCGTCCGACAAGATGTTGTTCCAGGCGGTTATGGCGACGCATGACCAGAAGCTGGAGATGACCAAAATCGAGATCGTCCAGGGTCAGGCAAAATATGCGGGTGGCTATGTCGCGATCCCGTTCGCCTGGGAGAACATCGGGACCGGGCGGCCTCTCTTTCCGCCAGATGGCGAGGTGCTCATTTCCATCCAGTCGGAGAACCTCGACCTGCGGAAGCTGGCGAAAGATTTCGGGACAGACGCGCCGGTCGCCGGGACGGCTGATTTCAAACTGGAAGCGCACGGAACCTTGGCGGATCTGCGCGCGACGCTGGACCTGAAATTCACCGGCTTGCGCAGCGAGAAGCTGGCGGAATTCAAGCCAGCCACCTTCACTCTGAATGCGCGGATCGAGCACAACGAGCTGCTCGCCAATGGCCGGCTCGACCAGGCGCGGATCGAGCCGCTCCTGCTCGAGGCGAACCTGCCGCTGAACGTCGCGAAGATTCTCGAGACGAAATCGTTTGATGAGCAAACGCCCGTGAACGCGAAGGTGCGGATGGCGCGGAGCTCGATCAATTTCGCGCGCGAGTTTGTCCCCGACCTCGAGCGCGTCGACGGCACCATGTCGCTGAACGTAGATGTCGGCGGGACGGTCGCGAATCCGGTGGTGAGCGGCGCGGGCGACATTCACATTAACGTTGCGCGGATGTCGAACCCGACCCTGCCCGCGATCACCAACTTCGACGCGCGTCTCGCCTTCGACGGGCAGACGCTCAGCTTCCCGCAGTTCCGCGGCGAGCTGGCGGGCGGGAAGTTCACGCTCTCTGGCCAGATCACTTTGCCAAAGTTGACCGAGCCGAACCTTGATCTCGTCATCCAAACAGACAGCGCACTTGTGGCGCGGAACGATAGCCTGACGGCGCGCGCCGATTCCAACCTGCGAATCAGCGGGCCGTTTAACCGCGCGAGCGTGACCGGGACCGTCGCCC
>JBKJKL010000340.1:0-2596 GCA_046597485.1 Chthoniobacterales bacterium | reverse complement strand
CGCACGCTCGCTGTCGCCCAACTGCGCTGCCGATCGCGCGCGACGCCTTCGACGGTCCGCTCCTCGCGACCAACCTCGCGGCGATCTACGCGCAGTTGGGCGACAGCGAGCGTGCGCTGCACTTGCTCGAGTCGCTCCGCGGCGTCGCGATGGCGGCCACGCCCGCGACCCTACGCATCGAGCCGGAGTGGGACGCGCTGCGTAACGACGAGCGTTTCGCGCGCCTGCTTTAAGCGCACCGGAGTTCACGCTTGCGAGACATCAGGTGGCTGCCTTAACTGCGGCGACGCGACTTTGAATCGCGCACCAAACAAATGGCGCTAAGCAGATTCTGGGTCGCTCTCTTTCTTTGCTCGATTGCCTATCTCCTCGTGCTCTTATTCACGGGGCGGTATTACACCATCGAGTTCGCGGTCAATGGCAAGAAAGACGAGCCAATGCTGCGACGCGAAGCGTACCTCGAAAAGTTGCCGCTGGAAGTGCAGCACAGTTTGCAGGCCGCGCCCGATCACAAGGTCACCGTAGGCTTGGAACAGTACGTCCTCGATGGCGAGGTGGCAAAGATCTACGCCGGAAAACAGGCGGCGGACGGCATTTTGCCGACCTGCAAGAGCACGATCCTCGACCTCCTCCTGCCGCTCATCGCCTATCTGTCGTTCTTTAGCGGCATCCTGCAGTTACTCATCGACAGCGGAGCCTCCGAGCGCGTGGCCAAACTACTCGGCCCGGTCTTCGTCCACGTATTTCCGGAGGTGCCGCGCGGGCACCCTTCGATCTCTTACATGACGTTGAATTTCGCGGCGAATTTCCTAGGCCTCGACAGCGCGGCCACCCCCTTTGGTCTGAAGGCGATGGAGAGCCTGCAGGAACTCAACAAGCAGAAGGACCGCGCGAGCGATCCGCAGATCATGTTCATGTGTTTGCACGCCGCTGGGCTCACGCTGATCCCGACGTCGATTATCAGCTATCGCGCCGCGCAGCACGCGGCGAATCCCGCAGACGTGATGCTGCCCTGCATCATGACTTCGTTCGTCGGCACGATCGCCGCCCTGTTGATCGTCGGTCTTCGCCAGCGCATCAGACTCTTCAACGCCACAATCGTCCTCGCCGTCGGTAGCATCGTTGCCGTGATCACCGGCCTCCTCCTTTACCTCACGCACCTGGACCTGATCAGCAAAAGCCATTTCACGGGCAACCTTTCCAACTCGCTCCTCGTCGGACTGATCTTTGCGATCTTCGGTTACAGCCTGCTGCGCGAGAAGCAATTCACAGCGAAGGACACGACGATCTTCAACTCGTTCGTCGAGGGGGCTTACAACGGTCTCGCGGTCGGCCGGATTATTTTTCCTTACATCCTCGGGATGCTGGTCGCGATCTCACTTTTCCGGAATAGCGGATTATTCGAGATGTTTTCCAACCTGCTCGCGCAAGGCTTTCGCGCGATGGGTGTCAACTCGCAGATCGTGAATGCGATCCCGATCGCCATCCTTCGTCCCTTCAGCTCAGCCGGCAGCCGTGGCTTCCTCATCGATGCCATGGGCACCTACGGCGCGGACTCCTTTACCGGTCGGCTCGCGTGCGTTTTCCAATGTGCGGCCGAGACAACCTTTTACGTCGTCGCTGTCTACTTCGGCAGCGTGAAGATCAAAAACACCCGCTACGCGCTCAGTACGATGCTGCTCGTCGACCTCATCTGTGTCTTCGCAGCGATCTTCATTTGCTTGGTCTTCTTCCAACTTCCCGTGACGCCGCCGCCCCTGCGCTGAGCAGAGGAGGCTCGCTCCAGCGCGGTCGTCTTCTGCTGCTACACCATCTTCGCGATGAAGTCGCGACCATCGAAGGGCGCGATGTCTTCCAGCTTCTCACCCGTGCCGACAAAGCGCGTCGGGATGCCGAGTTCGTTCTGGATCGCGATCACCACGCCGCCTTTGCCGCTGCCGTCGAGCTTGGTCACGATCAAGCCGGTCAAGCCGACCGCTTGGTGAAACTCGCGCGCCTGCGAGACCGCGTTGCTCCCGGTGGTGGCGTCGACCACGAGGAAGGTCTCGTGCGGCGCCTTCGGGTCGTGCTTCGCGATGCTCCGTTTCACTTTGTCCAGCTCGGCCATCAGGTTCGACTTGGTGTGAAGGCGGCCAGCGGTGTCGCAAAGTAGAAACTCCACGTCCTGCCGCTCCGCCGCCTGGTAGGCGTCGTAGCAGAGCGCAGCTGGGTCGGCGTTGTACTGGCCGCGGATCATCTCAACGCCAATGCGATCGGCCCAGATGCCGAGCTGCTCGATCGCGGCCGCGCGGAAGGTGTCAGCCGCGGCGAGGAGGACGGTGTGCCGGTTCTTCTTCAAGTAATGCGCTAGCTTCGCGGTCGAAGTTGTCTTGCCGGTGCCGTTGACGCCGACGACGAGGATCACTTTCGGCCCGGAGGGGAGCGGCCGGAGCGGCGGCGGCGCGATCGGCAGGACGCGCCCGATCTCATCCCGCGCCACTTCGCTGATGTCGTTTGAGGTGATGGCCTGCGCATTGGCCCGCTCCTGCAGCGCCTCGATGATGCGGAGGCTCATCGGCACGCCGAGGTCGGCGCGGATGAGCGCTTCCTCCAGCTC
>JBKJKL010000208.1:0-3251 GCA_046597485.1 Chthoniobacterales bacterium | reverse complement strand
GGAACACAACCCCGGCTTTCCGCAAAGCGGCGCAGGCTGCGATGAGATGGGTGAAGCCTTTCTTCTCGATCAGCCGCCCGATCGAAATGATCACCGGCGGCGTGGACGAGAAGTCAGTCGCGCTGAACTGCGTGGGATTGATTCCGTTGTAGACGCGATGCGTCTTCGCAGCGTTTCGTGGGAACCGTTCCGCGAGTTGCCGGACGGCGAAGTCGCTCACCGTCACGATCGCAGCAGCGCCATCGAGGATCTTCTCCAGGCTGACCACGAAATCGCGCGGCGCGAAAATGTCGTTGGCGTGCGCCGTCACGCTGTAGTCGATCCCGAAGAATTCCTTGATCCAATACGCGGTCCGCGCTGCCATCCCGGCGAAGTGCGCGTGCACCCGCGTGATCCCCGCTTCCCGCAAGCGCAGACCAACAAACGCCGCCTGGGAAAGGCGCAGGAAATCCGACTGCCGGCCCCACTTTTTCAGCTCGCCCACAACGCGCGCGGGCAGCTTCCCCTGCCGCGTCGCACGCTCGATCTCGGCCAGGAGCGGTCCCTCTTCCGGCAAATGGATGACACGCTCGACCACGCGCGGGTCCCAATCCTGGCTCGGTTCATCCTTTGCCTGGCGAAGCGCGAAGATGGCGACCTCCGCGCCTTGGTGGATCAACTCCGCGACCTCGCGGTAGCAGAACGTCTGGCCGAACGAAGGGAAGCGTTCGAAGAGGTAAGCCACCCGCAGCATGGCCGCGACTCTAGCGCGCGCGGGCCGCGGCGCATCTCCGCGCGGACCGAGATTCGGCCGTCTGCTGCATGGCTCCTGCTCTAGACGACTGCGCTTCATGTCCGGTAATCGCGATTTTTTTGGCTTCTGCACCACGCTCGAGCCGCTCGAATTGAAAGCTCTGGGCGAGCTTTCCGATATCCGCCATGTCGGCGCTTCCGAGGTCATCTACTCGGTCGGCGACGAAGCCGACGCGCTCTACATCATCAGCCGCGGCCGGGCGGAGATGACGCAGGAAAATGCGGAAGCGACCACTGCCTCGACCTATCTTTCGCGCGGTGACCTCTTCGGCGTCCTCGAGTTGCTGACCGGCGCGACGCGTCGCTACCGGGTGCGAAGCTGCGACGGCGTAAGCCTGCGCGTTTTCCGGCGCGATTCGCTCGACCGACTGATCACGGAGGTGCCTTCCTTTTTTCGCTATCTCTCCGAGCAGCTCGCGCAGCGGCTCTTGCAGACGCGCGAAGCCGCGATCGTGCGCAGCCATTGCCGCGAGCTGAGCGGTCGCCTCGCGCAGTTCGACCTCGTGACCATCTACCAGACGATCACCCATTCTTCGCAGACCGGGGAACTCTCGATCCGCGACGCAGAAGGGGAGGTGCGAGCGGCTTTCTGGTTCGATAATGGCCAGCCGCGGAGCGGACGCTTCCAGCATCTCACGGGTGAAGAAGCCTTCCTGCAGCTTTTTCTCACGCACGATTCGGCTGGGACTTTTTCCTTCGACTCCACCGCGACGCGCCCGCGTTTCGACGAGGGGCACACGCCGGTCGTCTGGCGCGTCCACGACCTGCTTATTCGCGCGGTCCAGGCGCGCGATGAATTTGCAGAACTGCGTGGGGAACTGGGCGCGAGCGCTGCTTCCCTGCGCCACGTCGCGCCCGCCCTCGACCGCGCGGCCCTCCCGGAGGAACTGCGCTCGACCGCGCAGAAGCTCTGGGAGTTATCGCTCGTCCGCCCGATGCCGCTGGAAGCGATGTGGCGCCATTGCGAGGTCAACGAACTGACCATTTACCGGGCCGTGCGCGAGTTGCTCCACACCGGTCATCTCGAGTTTACCGCGGCCTGGGATCCCTTCCAGAAAGTGGCCTAACGAATGAAAACCCGCTGCCCCATCGTTCTCCTCCTGCTCGCCTTCGCTCTCAGCAGCGGCGGCTGCTCGCACTTCTCGCGCGGTGCCCGCCAGACTCGCGCTTACAATCGTTACATCCAGAAATCGAGCGTCGCCCGCGTGCGGCAAAGCCAGAAATTCCGCAACACCGGCACTTCCTCTCTCCCGCCCATGCCGTCGGAACGCGAGCGCGAAATCTCGACCTCGAGCGGGCCGGAATCGGTCAGCTCCGGCTCCGAGTAGCTAACCCGCTGCGGCGCGCTCGACAGGCACGGGCCGCCCGTCCTGGCCGATCGCGACGTAAGTGAAGACGGCCTGCGTGACCAGCACCTGCTCGCCGCTCATGTAGCGCTCGACCCATACTTCGACCGGGATGCGCATGGAGGTGCGCCCGATCCGCTCGATCCACGCGTAAACCGCGACGCGGTCGCCCACTTTTACCGGCTGCAGAAACGACATGCCGTCCATCGCCACCGTGACGACGCGCGTCTTCGAGGTCTTGAGCGCAAGGGTGCCGCTGCCGAGATCCATCTGCGACATGATCCAGCCGCCGAAGATGTCGCCGCTCGGATTGGTATCGGCCGGCATCGCGATCGTGCGGATGACGAGTTCGCCGCGCGGTTGGGTGGTGGCAGGCTGCATCGTCGGGACGTTACAGGATCAGCATGCAATCGCCATAGCTGTAGAAACGGTAACGCGCGCGGATCGCCTCTTCGTAAGCCTGCAGGATGAACTCGCGCCCGGCGAACGCGCTCACCAGCATGAGCAGAGTCGAGCGCGGGAGATGGAAGTTTGTCAGGAGGACATCCGCGTGGGCGACGCGCTGCGGCGGGTAGAGGAAAATGTTCGTGCTCCCCTCCTGTGGAACGAGCTGCCCCGCGACGCGGTGCGCCGCCTCCAGCACGCGCACGCTCGTCGTGCCGACCGCGACCACGCGCAGCGCGGTGTTGATCGCCGCAGCCGACTCGGCGCTGAGCGCGAACCGCTCCGCGTGCATCTCGTGCTCCGCGATCGCCTCCACCTTCACCGGCTGAAAAGTGCCCGCGCCGACATGCAGCGTGACGAAGGTATGCGGGAGCGTCTTCAACATCTCCTCCGTAAAATGCAGGCCGGCCGTCGGCGCCGCGACCGCGCCGGGCACTTCCGCGAAGACCGTCTGATAACGCTCACGGTCGTCCGCGTCCGCCGCGCGTTTCATGTAAGGCGGGAGCGGTACGAGACCACTGTCTTCCAGCACCACGTCGGTATCGACGGCCAGCACGCGGCTGCCATCCGGCAGCACCTCCGCGACGCGCGCGACCGAGCCGTTCACGAGGCAGGTCGAGCCGAGCCGCATCTTGCGCCCGGGCCGGACGAGGCAGCGCCATTCGCCAC
>JBKJKL010000202.1:0-6676 GCA_046597485.1 Chthoniobacterales bacterium | reverse complement strand
TACCGCGCGGGAAGCACCCGCCGCTTAGCGTCCGCGCTTCTTCGAAGCGGCAGTCTTACTTAGCTTCTTGGCCACGGAAAACTTCTTTGCGCCGCTGGTCTTGGTGGCCGGTTTTGGCTTCGGCCGACTCTGATCAGCTCCCACCGGTCCGCGGAAAACGCGCTCTGGCAGATCAGCCATCGACGTCCGCTTAAACTTACGGGCCGCACGGCGGGAACCTTCTTTCCCGCCGTAGACGGTGTCGCTGAACATGCGGGTGACAGCTTCATGTCCGCGGAGGAAGTGCACCTGGAAGCCGTGCGTCTGCTTGTTCGCTCTCGGCTTCGAGTCAATGCGGCGGATATTTGCTTCGGAATCGGGGTTTGCTCGTTTTTTCATGCGCTGGGCCTAACGAGAGCAAAGTTAGAACAAAAAAAAAGAGGCGCAACGGCGAAGGGCAACTTCTGCTCAACGCCCGGACGGCGGCGGCAAGTCCCAGCTCCGCCATTTCTGCTCATACTCGGCCCGCGGCAGGAGGGCGTAGCATGGGTTGCGCGGCGCGCGCAGCCACTTGATCACGCCGATCAAATTTTCCCGCGCCATCGTAGTGCAGCCGGCGGTCGTCCGGGTTACGCCGCGGCGAGTGTGGAAGAAAATCGCGCTCCCCTTCCCCGGCACCGGCGGATCGGAGTTGTGCCGGATCTCGATCAGCCAGTGATACGCGAAGTCGGCCGAGCGCATTTTTTCGTGCGAGTAATTGTCGGGCGGATTTTTCGGATCGATCACGACGTGACGGTTGTAAGCGGGCGAGCGCGGATCATCGCTCCAGAGATCGCCGTCGCCGACCTGGTGAAACGGATAGTCCGACCCGGGCGGCAGCTGCGGATCGTAAGTGTAAACTTTGCCAAGCCGGAAAACGCCCGCCGGCGCACGGCCGTCGCGTTCCACTTTTTGCGGCCCGGCCTCACCCTCGCCCGCCAGGCCTGAGCCCCAGGCGAGCCCGTGTTTCCCGAAGAGGACCGCGACCGGCGCGCCTTGCGGCGTCCACTTGCCGCCCGGCTCGCGCTCATAGCGCTGCAACTGACCCTGGGTCGAGTCCCACCCAGGCGCGATCGCGACCAGTAACTGGGTGCAGTTTTCCGGCACCCCGGCGGCATGCACGTTGCTACCGACAAGAAGAAGCGCAAAGACGGTAAGGCGGGCCATCCACATGCCAGACCTAAACGCGCGACCGGCCCACCCGCACCTTGAAAAAATTCCTCCCGTTCCTTTTCCTGCTCGTCCTCGTCGGCGGCAGCTACGCGCCGGCTCTGCGCGACGGGTTTGTCTGGGACGATACCGCGCTCGTCCTGCGCGACCCATTTATCCGGAGCCCGCGGCTGATCGCGGAGGGCTTTCAGCATTTCCTTTTCACGGACGCGACGGCGTCGAATTTTTACCGGCCGATCCAGCGCCTCACCTACACCTTGGAGTATCTGGCCTTCGGCTTAACCCCGGCCGCTTATCACCTGACCAACCTCCTCCTGCAGGCGGCGGCAGCGTGCGCGCTCTATCTCTTTGCCCGGGAACTTCTCCGCGGCCGCGATGGAACAGATCGCCGACGCGATGGCCTCGCGCTCGTCGCGGCGATGATCTGGGCCATCCATCCCGTGCACAGCAGCGCAGTCGTCTATATCTCCGGGCGCGCGGATCCGCTGGCGGCTGCGTTTGGATTTAGCGCGCTTTACCTGGCGATGCGAAGCTTTCGCGTGGACGGACCACAGCGCTGGTGGCTCACTCTTGGTTCCGCAACGCTCCTGCTCCTCGGCGGGCTGAGTAAGGAAAGCGGGCTCATCTTCCTCGCACTTTACCTGGGGCTTTGTTTACGCGCGAGCCGGGCGGCGCGACTGCCCGCCTTCGCCGCGATCACCGTCGTCCTCGCTCTCTATCTCAGCCTGCGCCTGCCGGCAGAACACAGCGCTCCGCCTCCGCCGCACGCGGTGCCAGTGCTCGTTAGGCCGCTGCTTGCAGCGCGAGCTGTTGCGGAATACGCGGGTCTCCTCGCGCTCCCGATGAACCTGCACATGGAGCGCGACGTGACCACGCATCCGAACGGTTTCGGCGAAGCCAGCATCACCGGCGCGGCCCTGCGCGAGCTCGAGACACTCGCCGGCCTGCTCCTCGTGGCCGGCTACGTCGCGTGGACCATTCGCGAATACCGGCGCGACCGGGACGTCTTTGCGCTCTTGCTCTTAGCCGCCGCGAGCTACCTGCCGATCAGCGGCCTGCTACCGCTCAACGCCACCATCGCGGAGCATTGGGTTTACGTGCCGAGCGCGTTCCTCGTTCTCGCCGCCGCTGTGACAGTGCATAGAGCCTACAGTGCTTTTGGAGGCCGGTTACCGGCGCGAATTCTTGTTCCTGCGCTCGCGGCCTGGATGCTCTGCCTCAGCGGGCGCACGTTCGTTCGCACTTTCGATTGGAAAGACGGCCGCACGTTCGTTGAGAGGACCATCGCGCACGGCGGCGACTCGGCCCGCATGTTCATCAACCTTGCGCAGATCGAGCTCGATGAGGACCGCCTCGCCCTCGCGAAACAACACCTCACGACCGCGCTCACGAAAGAGCCGGAGCAACCCTTTGCCATCGTGAAACGCGCTGCCGTCGCATTGCGCGAAGGCGACTTCGCCACCGCGCATGAGATGCTCGGCCGCGCCCTCGAAATGCCGCTCGTCGAAGCGCGCGCCCACGAGATGCTCGCCGTGCTCGAGTTCAAGGAGACGGGCCGCTCCAATCTCACCCGGATGCGCCTGGCCAGCCGGACCGGGGCAGCGAATTGGGAAATCGAGAAGCGCTATGTGAAACTGCTTTTCGAGAGCGGCGCGAACGAATCGGCGCTGCGCGAGATGAGCCATTGTCTCCAGACGCAATGGTATCGCGCGGAGTCGTGGCAGCTCGCCGCCCAGCTGGCCGCTCGCGATGGCCAGCATGCCGCCGCTGTGGCCGCGCTGGAGCGCGCCAACGCTTACGACGTGCGCCTCGCCGAACGTCCCGCGCCACTCTAGTTGGCACTTTCGGCAGCCGTCCCCGCTGTCCCACAAAGCTGGTTCCGGCAAGGTCTTCCAGCGGCTGTTTTCATTATTTCTCCCAGCAAGAGCTGAATAATCGTCGGCGAGTTCTCGTCAGTCTCCCCACACCTATGAAAAAGTTACTTCTATTAGCAGCATCAATCGCGGCGGTAGGCGTCGCGGTGGCTCCGGCCAACGCACAGACCCAATCCACCACCTCCACTTCGACGACCACTGAGTACGTCCCGAGCAGTAAGATCATCGGCTCCAAGATCCGCTCAGCCGATGGCAGCGAAGTCGGCGTGATTAAGGACGTCATCCTCGACAAGCAGACCGGCTGCATGGCTTACACCGTTCTCGAGACGACCGGCGCCGCCGGTAGCGTCGCGGGCAGTGGCTCGAGCAGCTCGAAGACCACCACAACTACGACATCCCGCCGGACCGTGGCGATGCCTTGGACTTCTTTCGCGTCCACGAGCGATCCGCTTGTCTACACGACCAGCGTGCAGCGCGAGCGCATCTACGGCGCTCCGGTTTATGATTACAATCGCGTCCAGGAATACAGCCGTCCGGAGTACATCAGCAGCGTCTACGGCTACTACGGCGTCCAGCCACCGGTGGGTGTAAACATTAACATCGGTGGCGGTGCGCGTAACACGGGTTACTCCGCCGGCACGAGTGCCCAGACGAACGCGACGATCGCGCCGTCGGCCACTCCTTTTGCGACCCCAGTGGCGACTCCTATGGCCACCGCCACCGCCTCGGCTTCGCCGATGGTAACTGCTTCTCCGACCGCTTCGCCCACGGCGACCAGCGCTCGCATCTCGCCGACCCCGATGGGCACCGCGACGCCATCCGCCGCTGCGACCGCTTCGCCAATGGCCAGTGTGAAGCCGACCGCAACCTCGAGCACTGCCGTCTCCACGGGCAGCTCAAGCCCAGCCGCCGCGGCGAGCGCCACCGCTCCGATGTCGACCGGTTCATCCAAGACCAGCAGCAGCACCAGCACGAAGCCGTCGAGCAGCTCGGCGGCCGAGAAGGCCGGTTCCAGCACGGCGGTTAAAACCGATAGCACTGTGAGCGATAAAGCCGGTTCGCATTCGACGAAGAGCGAAACCAGCACGAGCAAAACCTCCGCGGCTGGCGACGAAGAGTCGACCACCACCAAGTCGAGTAAGAAGAGCAAGGGCGCCAAGGACAGCGATCCAGACGCGAGCGCTACGCCTTCCGGCAACTAACGACGGGTCAATTCAAGCAAAGACAGCGGGAGTGGCGCGAGCTGCTCCCGCTGTTTTTTTGTCCGGGCGACTCGTTAGGTCTCCGCCGCCGCGACCGCCGCAGTGTCGGCCGCCAGGTATTTCATCCCGGCGATCCAAAAGACGCCCGAGAGCAGCATCATCCCGGAGACGACGAGGAAGGCGACGTTCATGTTCGTGTGGCCGCCGATGTAGCCAATGATCGGGAAAGCCGCTGCGTCGCCGAAGAGGTGGATGATGAGAATATTGAAGGCAAAAGCGCTCGCCCGCACGGACGGCGGGGAAACGTTGGCGAGCGCGGTGTTTGAGGGGCCGGTATTAAGGAAGGCAAAGAAGATGGCGGTCGCCATAAAGACCCAGGCGAGCGGGAATGGGACGAAGAGCGCAGTGACAAAAAACGGGAAGGCGAGCAACATCCCGACGCCCGAGACTAGGAAATAGGAGCCGGGATAACGTGCGCGCAGTTTATCCGCCAACCAACCGCCGATGAGCGTCGAGCTGAGCCCGGCGACAACGAGGATTAAACCGAAGTATCCCTTCTCCGCGTCCGGCCTCCCGCGAAAACGCAGGTAGGCTGCGACCCAAAAACCGAGACCGCCAATGGCAAAGGTGAACGCTGTCTGGGCTAGGCAATTGAAGCGATACGAAGGCGTGCGGAAAAGCGCGAGGTAGTCGTGCAAACCGGCGCGCGCCTTCCGCGGCCGCTCGCCGTGGGCGGTCCGCGGATCGCGCTGGAAAAAACAGATCGCGCCAAGAACCAACCCCGGCGGCGTAACAAGATAAAATGCCCAGCGCCAGCCGAGGTGCGCCGAGACCAGGCCGCCGAGAACGTAGCCGAGCGCGCTGCCGACCGGAATGGCGGCGCAAAAAATGGCGAGAATCCGTCCGCGCTTCTCGATCGGGAAAAGGTCCGCCAGGATGGTGGGCGCGGCCGGCCCGTAACCTCCCTCGCCGATGCCGACGAAGATGCGCGTGATGAGCAGGATAGTGAAGGTCGCCGCGAGTCCGGAGCCGCCGCTTGCCAGGCTCCAGAGCACGACCGCACAGCCGACAATAATCCAGCGCGAGAACCGATCCGCCAGCCAGCCGAGCGCCGGCGCCGAAAACATGTAGGTGATGAGAAAGGCCGTGCCGAGCGCGCCGGTCGCCGTCATCGCGTTCGCATCGCCCGCGGGAAAAAAGGTGTCGCGGATTTCCGGCTCCACCGCCGCCAGCACCTGCCGGTCGATGTAATTAAATAGATTGATCGCGAGCAGAAGGCCGAGCGCGAAGCCCGCACGGGGCGGACGTTCAGATTGCGCGGCGGTCATGAAGTTGCCGATTGCAGAGGCGGAGGCGCAGATTGTAAATCATAAACCAATGGCGCGACCTTCATTTGCTGAGCGCGCCCTCTACGCCGCCGGATACGCGATCGTCGGGTTCGTTTACCGGCTCAAAACGCGGGGCGAGAAGACGTTGCCGCCCGGCGGTTTTCTCCTCCTGCCGAATCATCTCAGCTGGGTCGATGCGCTCGTCCTCCAACTCGCGCTGCCCCGCCGCATACGCTTCGTCATCGATGAAAGTTTCTATCGTAATCGCTGGCTTCATCCCTTCCTCAAGCTCGCGGGCTGCATTCCGATCACGCCGCGCCGCGCGAAGGAAGGAACGCGCCGCGCCGTCGAACGGATCCGCGCGGGCGAAATTGTCTGCCTGTTTCCCGAAGGACAGTTATCACGCAGCGGCACTCTCCTCGGGCTGCGCCGCGGCTATGAGTTGATCGCGCGGCAGGCGGAAGCGCCAGTCGTTCCGGTTTGGCTGGACCAGCTCTGGGGTTCGATTTTTTCCTTCCAAGGCGGGCGCTTTTTTACCAAGTGGCCGCGCGCCTTCCCTTATCCCGTGGTGGTGGCGTTTGGCCGGCCGCTCTCGGCACAGGAGGCCGATCCGGCGCGGCTGCGGGAAGAGCTGCTCATCCTCGGCGAAGCTTGCTACAGCGAGCGCCCCATCCTGCGCCAGCATCTTGCGCGAGCGACTTTGCGGGGCTTAAAACGGCATCGCTTCCAGACCGCGGTGATCGACGGCATGGATCACTCCAAGCTGTCGCGCGGGAAGCTGCTCGGCGTCGCGCTCGCCTTCTCGCGTCACCTGAAAGCGAACTGCCCGGAGCGCCGTATCGGCATCGTTCTTCCGCCGGGAAAAGGGGCGGTCGTCGCAAATGTCGCCGTCGTCCTCGCAGGCAAGATTCCGGTCAACATCAACTTCACTTCCGGCCGCGCCGCAATCGAATCGGCGAAGGAACAAGCCGGCCTGCACACGATCATCTCGGCCCGTCCGGTGGCGAAACGCGTGCCTGATTTCCCGTGGACGCCGACCGTTCTTCAGCTCGACGAATTGCTGCCGGCGATGAAGCCCGCGATC
>JBKJKL010000122.1:0-7050 GCA_046597485.1 Chthoniobacterales bacterium | reverse complement strand
CAGCGCCTGCCACGCTTTGTTGTTCGCGAGATCGCGCGGCAGGCCGGCGCCGGCGCGCAATTTGGCTGGGAGAAAACCGCCGGACGGACCGGAAGGCGCGAGGGCTTTCAGAGCGCGGTCGCCCACTATCCCCTGGCAGCAGCTTTCGCCCAGGAGAAGCTCGCGCACCGTCATTCCCATCGGCACTTCGTAAACGCCCGGCCGCTTCACATCGCCCGACACGGAAAAGAAACGGCGCCCGTGCCAACCGTTCACGCCCTGCGCCGCGTAGGCCGCGCCCCCATTCACACAAATCGATGGCACCCACGCGAAGGTCTCGACATTACTGACTAATGTCGGGCGGTCATCGAGCCCGTTCGTCTCCAGCTTCGGCGGCATGTTGCGCGGTTCGCCGCGGCGATCGGACATGGCCTCGATCAAGGCGCTCTGTTCACCGCAAATATAACCGCCCGGGCTGACGAAGACGCTGATCGGCAAGGCGCGATCGAGGAGGAGCGCGTTCAGTCCGCAAATCCCGAGCGCTTCCGCACGCTCGATCTCGGCGCGGCAGGCCGCAATCTGCTCCGGGTATTCGTGCCGGATGAAAATGAAACCCTCCGTCGCGCCGGTGATGAGCGCAGCGAGGATGACAGATTCCACGACCAAGTGCGGCGTGCGCATGAGCAGTTCGCGATCTTTGAAAGTGCCAGGCTCGCTCTCGTCGCCGTTCACCACGATGTATCCACGCGCGTCCTCGCGCCGGCGCACCGCTGTCCGGATGGCGTCGCGCACATCTTTCCATTTTTGGATCGCGGGAATGCCGGCCCCGCCCAGCCCGCGCAGGTCGGCCGCCTTGAGTTCGTCGAGGAGCACATCGGACCAGCCGCCCATCTCCGCGCCGCCGGCCCACTTCTCCTCCGTCAACCAGCCGCGCGCTGCGAGTTCCACCTCGTCCGGCAACGTAGTGTCCAGCTTGCCCTGCACGACCGCGTTCCGGAAACGCGCGATCGCGTCCTGCGCCCAGCCGTAATCGGTCGCGAGGAGTTGCGCGCCGCGCTCGAGTGCGCGTTCTCGCAGGGCGAGCGCTTCCATGACTGCGGAGTAGGCGGGCGTGCGGCCGGCGTAGGGATCGATCGTGATTGGCCCGGGCGAAAACTGTTGCGCCGCATCCTTGTCCTCCGCCGGCGGCGCGCCGCGAAGCGATTGGCGCGCGATCTCCGCCAAATCCGCGGCGGAGCGACCGAGGTAATAGTGCTCGTGCTCCGCCCCGGCGAGCGCAACGCAGGCCGCTGGCGCGCGATCGCAACGGCCCAGACAGGAGACGCCCTGGACGGCGATCTCCTCGCCTAACGAGTCTAATTCCCGCAGGAGCCGGCCGGAGCCAGCCATCTGGCAGGCCATGTCGCGACAGATCTTGAGCGTGACGGGTCGCGGCGGGGTGAGCTGGAAATGGGGGAAGAAGCTGGCCACCGAATGCAGCCGGTAGAGCGGCACGCCGGATTGCTCCGAGTACTGCTCGAGCGCATCGCGTTTGAGGTAGCCAAACTGGCTCTGGATCCGCTGCAAGGCGGCGATCAATGGGGCCATTAAATGCGAGCAATTACGCGCCCCTTTATCGCTGTCTGCGGCATGGCTCGACAAGCGCAAAGCACGCTGAGCCCCGTCGAAGGGCCGCTTCCCTGAATACAAGGGACGCTCGCTCCGTCGATCAAAGAGCCTGCGAAACCCCAACCGAACGCCGCGCGAGCGGCGAATCAGCTGAAGACAATATTATGATCACTAAGAACTTCCTCGCCGTTGCCGCCCTGACCCTGGTCAGCGCGTGCGCATTGACATCCTGTGAAACCGCCACCGGCACGGGCGCGCTTATCGGCGCCGCCTCGGGCGCTGCCATCGGCAGCAACACTGGCAATTATTACGGCAACAACGCCGGCCGCACGGTCGCGGGCGCAGCCATCGGCGCCGGAGTCGGCGCGCTCATCGGCGCGGCGATCGACGCTGACGAGCGGGGCAATTACAACGGCCACCCGACCTCCTACTACCCCTACGGCCGCCGCACTGGCCGCCCGGGTTTGCTCGAGAGCCCGTACCCTCCGCATGCCATCGTCGACGTGAGCGGCATCCCGCGTGGTGCGCTGGTGCGCGATCCCGCGACCGGAAATCCCTTCCGCAAGCCGTAAGCGTTTAGCCGCGAAAAATTCAGAGCGGGTTGGTTCGGCTCCGGCCGGATCAACCCGCTTTCTTTTGCAGCGCATCGACCAGCCGCTGCGCTTCCTCCGTCATCCGGACCAGCTCCGGCCACTCGCGGTGATAGCCTTCGCCGGGAAGTTTGCGCGTGGCATCGAAGCCCATGTGCGAGCCGACGTTCTGCGTGCTCGGCGCGTGATCGAGGGAGTCGGCCGGGTTCCGGATGATCGTGCTGTCGCGGCCGGGATCCGTGTTCGCGCAGAGGCGAAAGAGAACCTCGCTCGTGTTGTGCACATCACAGTCTTCATCCACGACCACGATGTATTTGCTGAACATCATCTGCCCCATCCCCCAGAGGCCGTGCATGATCTTGAAGGCCTGATAGGGATACTGCTTCCGGATACTGACGAAGACGAGATTGTGGAAGACGCCCTCGGCCGGCAGCGCCATATCGACCATCTCCGGGAAGTTCATTTTGAAGACCGGGAGGAAGACGCGCACGCTCGCGTCGCCGATGTAGAAATCCTCCATCGGCGGAATGCCGACGATCGTTGCCGGATAGACCGCTTCGCGCCGGTGCGTGATCGCGGTCAGGTGAAAGACCGGGTAATCCTCGACCGCAGTGTAGAAGCCGGTGTGATCGCCGAACGGTCCCTCAGCCCGTGACTCGTTAGGCTGAACGTAGCCCTCGAGGACGAAGTCGACGTCGGCCGGCACCTCGAGGTCGTTCGTGCGGCACTTCACCAGCTCGACGGATTTCTTGCGGATGAAGCCGGCGAAAAGGATTTCGTCCAGTCCATCCGGCAGCGGCGCGGTTGCAGCGAACGTGTAGGCCGGATCGCCGCCGAGCGTGACCGCCACCGGCATCCGCTCGCCGCGTTCGTAGTAACGTTTCCCATGGCGCGCGCCGACCTTGTGCACCTGCCAGTGCATCCCGGCAGTGCGGTCGTCGTAGACCTGCATACGATACATGCCGAGATTGCGCTCGCCGGTGTCGGGATCGCGCGTGTGGACGTTTGGCAGGGTGATGAACCGCCCGCCATCCTTCGGCCAGCATTTCAGGACTGGCAGATCGTTCAGCGAAAAACTGTCGCCTTCCTCATAGCGATGCACGACCTCCTGGCAGGCCGCGTCTTTCACGTGCTTCGGCCGCGCGTGAAGGAGATTGAGGCCTTGCTTGAGCAGCGCCCAGCCTTCACGCAGATCGGTCGGCGGTTTCGCTTTCAGGATGAGCTGAATCTCCTGCGCGAGGTCCTCGATCTTTTCCAGCTTCAAGGCCATCGCCATCCGGCGGGTTGAGCCCATGGTGTTGATCGCGAGCGGGAATTTGCTCTCGCGTCCGTTGACTAGCGGCCGCTCAAAGAGGAGAGCCTTCCCTCCGCCGGGCGCTTTCATCTCACGGTTGGCCCACTCCGCGATGAGCAGATCCGTCTCGACCGGTGTCGAGATGCGCTTCAGTTCTCCCGCCTGGTCGAGCGCCTCGACAAACTGGCGGAACGATGAGTAAGCCACGCGTGCCCGCCTAGAAAAAGCGCGGCGGCGGCAGGAACTGCCAACCGATCACCCGGCCCGATTGAAACGAAACGGTCCGCTCGGGGTAACGAACGATGTTGGAGTGGCTATAGAAAAACGGATCGAAAAACGGGTCGTAAAGGTAAAGCCCGCGCTGAAAACGTTGCCGGCCGAAGCCGCCGAAGTATCCGTAACCAAGTCCGTAGCCGTAGGGAGAGCCGTAAAGGAAGGGCCCCGGGTAATCGCCCGCCGCCGTCGCGTCATAGATCCACGTCTCCACGATGCGTCCGCGATTCCGGCCCGGCACGCGCTGGCTCGGTGGACCCCAGGCGATGTAAACCGCGTCCTGCGTCATCCCTTCACGAATCTTCCCCTCCTGGACGAGCGCGCGCTCCGCTGGCGACATTCGCGCGAATGATTCCTGGCGCTCCGCGATGCGGGTCTCGATCGTGGTGCAGCCGGTGAGAACGAAAGCGAGGGAGACCGCGCCCGAAAGCAGCACCCTTGGAATGAAGCGATGCATCATACACAGAAGGTAAAGGGCGCGTCCCAGAGCGTCAAATGAGCGGCCGTCTTGCTTCGCCTCCTTCGCGTCGTTACCTTCGCAGCCCAGTGGAAGATCGTTACGGCCATCGCATCTCCTACCTGCGCGTTTCGATCACCGACCGCTGCAACGAGCGCTGCACCTATTGCATGCCGCAGGAGTTGCAGGAATGGCTCCCGCGCGCCGGCATTCTCAGCTACGAGGAAACGCTTCGCCTCATCCGCATCGCCGCCGGTCTCGGGGTGAAAAAAGTTCGCGTCACGGGTGGCGAGCCGCTCACCCGGCGCGATGTCGCTTCGTTTTGCACCGAGCTTGCGCGCATCCCCGGGATTGATGACATCGGCATCTCGACCAACGGCACCCTGCT
Source organism: Chthoniobacterales bacterium (assembly GCA_046597485.1). Classification (GTDB taxonomy): domain Bacteria; phylum Verrucomicrobiota; class Verrucomicrobiia; order Chthoniobacterales; family UBA10450; genus JACCTI01. The sequence goes on along the minus strand of JBKJKL010000122.1, from coordinate 2,461 downwards.
CGCGCGCGACGTGGAACCTGGTGTGACGATGGCAAGCGCGCTGCGCCGCGCCGGGATTCGCACGGTGAATGTCTCGCTCGATACGCTCGACCGCGAGAGCTACCGGCTCGCGACGGGGCGTGATTTTCTCCCGGATGCGCTCGCCGGGATCGAGGCGGCGCGCGCCGCGGGCTTCGAGTTGATAAAACTCAACTGCGTCCTGATGCGCGGGAAGAATGACGGTGGCCTCGTCGAGCTGGTTGAATACGCCGCCGCGAAGAATCTCCTTCTGCGCTTCATCGAGCTCATGCCGGTGACGACGCAGGACGTCCTGAGCGAGGACAACTTTTTCCCCATTGCGACCGCGCGCCGCCAGCTCGAGGCGCACTACGGCGCGCTCGTGCCGGAGCCGCAATTCAAGACGAACGGACCGGCTAGCTATTTCCAGATACCCGAACGCGGGCAACGCATCGGTTTCATCGGCGCGATGACTAATCTGCACTTCTGCGAAAGCTGCAATAAACTCCGCCTGACCTGCGACGGGAAACTGCGGCCGTGTCTCGGCAGTTACCTCGAGTTCGACGTCATGGAGCCGCTGCGCGCGGGTGCGACGGACGAAGAGCTGGAGCGCTTCTTCCTCAACGTCGTCGAGCGCAAGCCGGAGCAACACGACTTCCGCACCACGTATCAGCCGGGGCGGAAAATGGTCGCGATCGGTGGCTGACGCGATGAGCCGGCTGACTCACGTCGCCGACGACGGCAGCGCGCGCATGGTCGATATCTCGGCCAAGCCAGTCAGCGCGCGCGAAGCGGTCGCGGCCGGCCGGATCACGCTGCAGCCCGCGACGATCGCCTTGATCGCGGAGAACAAGATCGCGAAGGGCAACGTCTTCGCGACGGCGCGGATCGCCGGGATTCAGGCCGCGAAACAGACTTCGCATCTGATCCCGCTTTGCCACGGGTTGAACATGAGCCACCTCGACCTCGAGCTCTCGTTAGGCGACGGCTGGGTCGAGGCCAAATGCACCGCGCGCATCACCGCACAGACCGGGGTGGAGATGGAGGCGCTGACCGGCGTTTCGCTCGCGCTCCTCACCATCTACGACATGTGCAAGGCGGCCGATAAACAGATGGTCATCTCCGAAGTGCGTTTGCTTTCAAAGACGAAGACGAGACAGGATTAACAGGATTTTCAGGACCTCTCCTTGTTTCCAATCCTGTTCATCCTGTGAATCCTGTCTAAAAATCCATGTCCCTTACCGTCGGCATCATCACCATCTCGGACCGCGCTTCGGCCGGTGATTACGCGGATCTCGGTGGGCCCGCGCTGAAGGAAGCGGCCGTGCACGCCGGCTGGTCGGTGCAAAGCGAAGCGATCATCCCGGATGAGCTTCCGCGAATCCAAGAGACGATCCGCGCCTTCAGCGCGCAGGATTGTGGCCTCATCCTAACTACCGGCGGCACTGGCATTGCAGCGCGCGATGTCACGCCGGAGGCGATCCGCGGCATCATGCGAGTGGAGTTGCCGGGCTTCGGCGAAGTGATGCGGATGGAGTCGCTCAAGATCACGCCGAACGCGATCCTTTCGCGCAGCCTCGCGGCGGTCGTAGACCAATCGCTCGTGATCGCGCTGCCCGGGAAACCGAGCGGAGCGGTCGAGTGTCTCGGCTTTGTCGTCGGGGCGATCCCGCACGCGGTGAAGCTGGCGCAGCGCGTCCCGACTTCTTGTTAGGCGGCGGGGAGCACGGGCGTCCCGCCTGTGCGGCCGGCGGGCGTTTTGCCTGCCCTACCACCCGACAGGCGAGACGCCTGTCTGCCGCACAGCCGAGCCGGCCGTGCTCCCGCAAAAACATCCGGGCTATAACGTGACTAGCGTCAACTCCGGCCGGCAATTCATTCGGATCGGTAGATAATAGGGGCCGATGCCGGCGTTCACATACAGCGGCCCGGCCGCGGTCTCGAAGTAGCCGTGATCGTAACGCCCCACGCCCCACGGCAGAACTAGCGCGCCGTAAAATGGCAACCGCACCTGCCCGCCATGCGAGTGGCCGGAGAGCATGAGGTCGAAGCGATGCCCGCGAATCGAATCGCTGAGCGCCGGGTAATGATTGAGCAGCAAACGCCGGCCAGCGCGCGGCGACTGGAGCGCGTGGATCCCAATCATCGCCATCCGGTGTACTTCGAGGTCGTGCGCCGCGATTACGGTGGCCTCATCGACCAACCAGGCGCCGCCGGTATCAGCAAAGGCGCGGGTGAACTCCGCGAAGTCCACGCCCGAGCGGTATTCATGGTTGCCCGGCGAACCGTAAACCGGCGCCTGGATCGCGCGGATGAAATCGAGCGCGGCGGGCGCGTAGCGTTTGTCCTCCACCAAGTCGCCGGTAAAGACGACGAACTCGGGCCGGAGGTCGTTGATCGTGCGGATGACCTTCGCCGCGTAGGCAGTGTCCCCTTTGAAATGAAAATCGGTGAAGTGGACGAA
>JBKJKL010000422.1:0-2806 GCA_046597485.1 Chthoniobacterales bacterium | reverse complement strand
GTCGCGATGCTCGCCTGTTTCTTCCCGGCGCAACGCGCGACTCGTGTCGATTTGAGGTCTACTCCTCGCGCAGCGCGAGGAGTAGACCTCAAATCGACTTTGGCTCGGGCGGCGCCGATGGCAGGCCAGCCTCTTCGGCGAGGCGCTGGCCTTCTTTAACGCGATCGTCCGGCGAATTGCCGCTGCCGCCGTCATTGAGCCCAGGCTTGTGGGCCGCTTCCTGCGCCTTCTTCTGGTCTTGGTCGATCGAGGTGGGTTCAGACATAGTGATGAAGTTTTTAAGAAGCGAACTCGGCGTGAATCATGATCTCGTCGCCGGCTGCGATGCGCACATCGCGCAGCTTCACTTCGCCGAGCGGCAAGGCGAGAAGCGAGAACGAGCGGCCGTCCAACTTTGCGAGGTGCGGCTGCAAGGTGCCGCACGCGATCGCGCCGATCGCGCCGTCGCCGTGACAGCTCAAACCGGAAAGCCGCGCCTCCAGTTTTTCATCCACGTCGAGCTGCGTGCCGATACGAACAGTGGTGCTGAAGAAGAGCTTCTTTGCGCGGAGCTGCACCTCCGCGCTCAGGCTGCGGTCGCCGCGCGATTGCAATACCAGCCGCACTTGGTCGATCTCCACTCCGTGCTTACCCGCTTCCTGTTTCGCGACGGCGGCAATCGCGGCTTCGATAGCCGCTTTCTCAGCGCCGAGCTCGATCTCGCCTTCGCTTGCGCGCTGTAAAAGCAGCACGCGTTCGCCGGCAGCGTCTTCGCCCTGATGAAGCTGCACTTCGCGCGCATGCAGCCGCAGCCGGCCGGTGACGGGGCCGATGGTGAGAGCGCGGGCCTCGATCTCCATCCGCTCGACGGTCAGCGCTGGCGCGCCCGGGCCGGTCACCCGCGGCGGCCCCGGCGGATTGGTGCGGAGCTGTGCGCGATCGAGTACGACGCGGATTTCCGTTAGCTCGGGGTAGGCCTTGTCGCGCACCGTAACCGGCTGCGTAACGCCGGTGAAAAGGCGGTCGAAGGTGGCGTTCAAAGCGCGCTCGAGATCGGCGGCGCTGGCGGGCATCACCTTCGTGAAGAGTGGGAACATCAGCAGAGCTTCGCGCCTGCGCCCGGCCACGGATGCGACGCTCGGGAACGTCCTTGGGAAAAAGCCCTTGCATCCGGCGGCGTGGTCGCTAGTTTCCGCGCTCACTTTTTTCTATGGCGAAGACCTCCTGGATCAACCGTAACGAACGCAAGCGCGCGACTGTGAAAAAGTATGCCGAGCTGCGGGCCGAGTTAAAGGCGAACAAAGACTACGCCGGCCTTACCCAGCTGCCGCGCAACGCGAGTCCGACCCGTGTCGTGAACCGCTGTCAGGTGAGCGGTCGGCGGCGCGCTTTCATTCGCCGCTTCAAGGTTTCGCGTCTCGTTTTCCGTGAGCTCGCGTCCGCCGGGTTGATCCCCGGGGTGACGAAGTCGAGCTGGTAACGTTTCGCCCTGGGGGGCGCTGGGTTTCGGATGCGGGGCTCGCATCCGGTCGATGAGTATTTTACATCTCGCTTCTGGAACTGCGTGGCCACTCGCCACCAGCAGCATCGCTGAGCATTGGGACACGCCGGGCGTGATCGTGCTCAAGCTCGGGGTGATCGCACTCCTCGTGCTGCTCAACGGATTCTTTGTCGCGGCCGAGTTCGCGCTGGTTAAAATACGAAGCAGCCAACTCGAGACGCTGGCGGAGGAGGGAAATAAACGCGCCCTCGCGGGCAAGCATGTCACCGGGCATCTCGACGCCTATCTCTCCGCCTGCCAGCTTGGCATCACGCTGGCCAGCCTCGGCCTCGGCTGGGTTGGTGAGCCGTTCCTCGCGCAGATTTTTCAGCCGGCATTTTCCTATTTCAAGATCACCTCGCCGACGCTGATCGCGACGGTCTCTTTCACGATCGCTTTTTCCCTTATCACGACGCTGCACATCGTGCTCGGCGAGCAGGCGCCGAAGATTCTCGCCATCCGGAAGCCGCTGCCGACGACGCTCTGGGTGAGCACGCCGCTTCGTTTTTTCTACACCATTTTCCGGCCAGCCATCTGGTTCCTGAACGCCTCTTCGAACTGGGTGCTAAAAAACATCATGCGGCTCGAGCCCGCGACCGAGAGCGAGCTTTCGCATAGCGAAGAAGAGCTGCGCATCATTCTCGATGAGAGCGAGCGGACGGACGAAGTCTCCACTCTCGGCCGCGACATCCTGGTCAACGCTCTCGACATGCGGCGCCGGGTCGTGCGCGATATCATGACGCCGCGCGGCGAGGTGGTGTATCTCGACGTCGAAGAGCTATTCGAGGAAAATATCGGAAAGGCGCTCGCGTCCAAGCACACTCGCTTCCCGCTCTGCCGCAGCCATCTCGACAACACGATCGGCTTGATTCACATCAAGGAACTCGTGCCGATGATGCGCGACTCCGATCCGGACCTGATGAAGATTCGGCGCGACGTCCATTCCGTCCCGGAGATGATGTCGCTCGAGAAGTTGCTCCACCTCTTTCTCTCGAAGCACGCGCACCTCGCCGTGGTCGTGGATGAATACGGCGGCTCGGTCGGGATGGTCACGCTGGAGAACGTGCTCGAGGAGCTGGTCGGCGATATTCAGGACGAGTTTGATCGCGAGAAAGAGGAGTATCACGAGATCAACGAAAACGAGTTCACCCTCGATGGCTCAGTCGGTCTCTACGAGCTGCAGGACATGGCCGAACTTTCGCTCGAAAGCGCGGATGTGAGCACGATCGGCGGTTATGTGACTCATCTGCTGGGGCACTTGCCGGAGAAAGGCGAGATCGTGCGGAT
>JBKJKL010000296.1:0-10453 GCA_046597485.1 Chthoniobacterales bacterium | reverse complement strand
CCCGCGGAGCACCCGTCGGACAAGCAGAACGCCGACGCGAAACCTGTGCCAAAGGAGACGCCGCACTAAATGAACGGCGCTAGCACAGTCCCGGACGTGATTCAGGCGGAGGCGTCGCCCTCCGTTCAGCACCCGCTCGCACGCGTGCCGCTGGTGTTGAACAAACGCAATTTCAACTGGATTACGGAACGGATAGCAGGCGTCAACGAAGGGCCGGCGCCGCGCTGGTGGTGGGTTGCATTTGTGATCAGCGCGATGGTTGCGGGCATCGGGCTATTTTGCCTCGGCTACCAGATTTCGACCGGTGTCGGGACGTGGGGATTGAACCATCCGGTCGGCTGGGCCTGGGACATTACGAACTTCGTGTTCTGGATCGGTATCGGTCACGCGGGCACCTTGATCTCGGCCATTCTCTTCCTGCTCCGGCAAAAGTGGCGCACCTCGATCAACCGCGCGGCGGAAGCAATGACGCTCTTTGCCGTCATTTGCGCGGCGATTTTCCCGGGCGTGCACGTCGGTCGTGTCTGGATGGCGTGGTTCCTCGCGCCGCTGCCGAATAACTACGGCATCTGGCCAAACTTTCGCTCCCCACTCCTTTGGGACGTCTTCGCGGTCTCGACCTACTTCAGTGTCTCCGTGCTCTTCTGGTACACTGGTCTCATCCCTGATCTCGGGACGTTGCGCGATCGCGCGACGTCGAAGATCAAAAAGCTTCTCTACGGCATCTTTGCGGTCGGCTGGCGCGGTTCGAACCGCAATTGGCGGCACTACGAGATGGCCTATCTGCTCCTCGCCGGCCTCTCCACCCCGCTCGTGCTTTCGGTGCACAGCGTCGTTTCCTTCGACTTCGCGACGTCGGTTATCCCGACGTGGCACACCACGATCTTTCCGTCTTACTTCGTCGCGGGCGCGATCTTCGGCGGGTTCGCGATGGTGCTCACGCTCCTCGTCCCAGCGCGGGCCATTTATAAGCTGCACGACGTCATCACTCCACAGCACGTGGACAAGATGGCGAAGATCATCCTGCTGACCGGCTCGATCGTCTCCTATGCCTACGCGATGGAGTTCTTCGTCGCCTGGTATAGCGGGAACCAGTACGAGAAGTATGCGTTCTACAATCGCATCCTCGGTCCCTACTGGTGGTACTGGTGGGTCGGAATGCTCTTCTGCAATTTCGTCACCCCGCAGCTCTTTTGGTTCAAGCGCTTCCGCTTCAACATCTACGTCGTTTACTTCGTCTGCATGTGCGTGAACGCCGGCATGTGGTTTGAGCGTTTCATCATCATCGTGGGCGGCTTGCATCGCGACTTCATCCCGTCGTCGTGGGGCATGTTTTATCCTACCTGGGTCGACATCTGGACGTTCGTCGGCACCTTCGGCATCTTCATGTCGCTCTTCCTCCTTTTCATTCGCTTCCTGCCGATGATCGCGATGTCGGAAGTGAAGATCGTTCTGCCCGAGGCGGACCCGCATCACGCGGATCCAATGGGGCATCATCCGGTGCAGGCCGGTGGCATGGAGCGCACTCAGTAATGAGGACGCCATACGGACATAAAGTGTGGGGTGTGGCCGCGGAGTATCCCTCGGCCGGCGCGCTCTATCATGCCGCGGAACGCGTCCGCGATGCCGGGTTCAAACGCTGGGATGTTTACTCGCCGTTCCCGATTCACGGAATGGACGATGCGATGGGCATCGGCAAATCGTGGCTCAGCACGCCGGTCCTGTGCGGCGGCATTACCGGTTTGCTGACCGCGTGTGTGCTCACCTTCGGGCCGTCGTCTTTCATTTACCCGCTCATCGTCCACGGAAAGCCGGTGAACTGGACGACGATCCCGGCGTTTTTCCCGATCATGTTTGAGCTCACGGTGCTCTTCGCGGCTTTCACAGCGTTCTTCTCGGTCCTGATCATGAACGGACTCCCGCGCTGGTATCATCCCGTCTTTAATTGGGACCGGTTCAAGCGCGTGACCGACGACGGCTTCTTCCTCGCGATCGAGGCGCGTGACCCGCGCTTCACCGAGTCCGAGGTGGTGACGCTTCTCGAAGAGACCGGCGGACAACATCTCACCGTGGTGCACGAGGACTAACCGATGCTCCGCGGCTTCTTCCTCAGCTTTCTCCTGGTGGGCCTCGCGCTGGTCGCTTTCCTCGGTTTCCGCGGCGGCACTAGCACTGGCTCGCCGATCGAGGTCTTCCCGGACATGGTCCGGCAGATCAAAGTGCGCGCCCAAGCGCCTTCGCAATTCTTTGCCGATAATCGTGGCATGCGCGTCCCAGTCGCGGGCACGGTCCCGATGGGTTACGACATGCCTCTGCCAGGCGCGGCGCCAAGTCCCGGCACGTCCCCCGCACCGGGCGCGAGCCACGACCTGCCGCGTCTCGCCTTCAGCACCGGATCGGATTACTCCATGACCGGCAAGATGGGCGGGAACTGGGGCACCGGGCTGCCGGTACCGGTGACGCCGGCGCTCATGCTGCGCGGTCAGCAGCGTTTCATTATCAATTGCACTCCGTGCCACGGCGCGACCGGCGCCGGCAACGGCATCGTGAAACAGTATGGCCTCGCTACGGTGGTCAGCCTGCAGGACGAGCGCATCCGCAACATGGCGGACGGCGAGATCTTTGACACCATCACGCACGGCAAGAATACCATGATGTCGTACGGACCAAACGTGACCGTCGCCGACCGCTGGGCGATTATCGCTTACCTGCGCGCCTTGCAAAGAAGCCAGAATGCCACCGTCGCGGATGTGCCGCCCGAAGCGCGCGCGGAAATGGACAAGCCATGAGCGAGCGATCCCACGTAGTCCCGACGCCGGAAGGCGAGTATTTCGATGGCAACCGCTTCGGCGGGGTTTCCATCCTGGCCGCGCTTGTGGCGGTGATCGGCCTGCTCGGCAGTGCGGCTGGGGCCATCTTTTGGCCGAGGCAGTTTGCCTTTTCCTGGCTCTTCGGGTTCGCCTTTTTCTTCACCCTTTGCGCGGGCTGCTTCTTCTGGACCGTCGTGCACCACGCGGTCGATGCGGAGTGGTCGGTGGTCGTCCGCCGTCAACTCGAGAACATCGCGATCCTCCTGCCGGTGATGGCGCTCTTCTTCATCCCGATCATCCTTTTCCGCCATCAGCTCTACGAGTGGATGGTGATCCCGAAAGGGCAGGATCATGTTCTCGACGTCAAGCGCGCTTATCTGAACCTTCCGTTCTGGCTCTTCCGCACGATCTTCTTCTTCAGCTTCTTCTCCATCGCGGCCTTCGTTTACCGCAAGATTTCCATCGCGCAGGATCGCGACGGCGACCCGGGCAAGACGCTAAGGATGCGGAAACTAGCCTTCGTCTTCCTGCCGCTCTTCGCACTCTCGCTGACCTTCGGCGCCTGGGATTGGCTCGCGGGCCTGAACTTCAAGTGGTTCTCCACCATGTGGGGCGTTTATATCTTTGCCGGCACCGCGGGCAGCTCGATGTCGCTCCTCGTGATCGTCATCACGCTCCTGCGCAAAGCGGGCTACCTGACCGAGACGGTCACGATCGAGCACTACCACATCATGGGGAAATGGATGCTGGCCTTCAGTGTCTTCTGGGCCTACATCGGCTTCAGCCAGTACATGCTCATCTGGTACGCGAACATCCCAGAAGAGACGGAGTATTTTATCCTGCGAAACACGGAGTCGTGGAACCTCGCCAGCTTGCTCCTCGTCATCGGACGTTTCTTTATTCCTTTCGCTATCCTGCTCCTCCGTTCGGTCAAAAAGCGGCCGGGCACCTTGGTCAAGATCGCCTGCTGGATCGTCTTCATGCAGCTCCTCGACATGTATGTCGTGGTCATGCCGGAACTGCATCGCACCGGCGTTCACTTCCACATTCTGGATGTCGTGCCGTTGCTCGCGATCGGTGGGACGCTCGTTTTTCTCTACCTGCGCATCGTGACCAAGAGCTCGCTCTTCCCGGTGCGCGATCCGCGCCTCATCGAATCGCTTCGCATTCTCAACTGACCCGTGGCTGCGCCTGACTCACAGACCCATTTTTCTCCGCCGCGCTCCCATTTCGGCGCATGGGTCGGCGTGGTCCTGCTCTTCGCGGCTTTCGCGTTGCTTGCCTGGGCCGTCATCGGCTCCATGCCGCGCCGCGATCACTACGAAGACAAGCGTGCCCAAGTCCGCTACGAGAAGCTGAAGGCGTATCACGAAGAAGTGGATCCGCACCTCGCGAAGTATGCCTGGGTTGAAAAGGAAAAAGGGACCGCGCGGATTCCGATTCAGCATGCCATGGAGTTGGCCGTCGTTGATCTCGCGCAAAAAAACCCCGCCCCGGCTGGACCGTTGCCGGTGGCCGGCGCTCAACCTGGCCAGCAGGTAACCGCCCCGGTGGCCCCAACGCCGGCGGCTTCGCCGGATGGTGCGCCCCGCCCGACTCCAGCCCCGGCGTTGGTCGGCAAAGATTCTGAAGCGAAGGGTCAAGGCGCCGCTGTGGTGAAACCTCCCGATGCGGCCCCCGGCACCCAGCCCGGCCCAAACGCGACGCCTGCCGCTGCGCCAGTCTCCGGGGCGAACCAGCCGAACGTCGGCCTCGGTCGTCCGACCGCCACGCCCGTCCAATCACCTGCCGGCACCCCGCTCCCGGTGCCCGGAACCACGCCGCGATGAACCAGCTTTCCTGGCGTGAAAAAATGATGCGCTTCAACAAGAACGCGGAAGTGATCTTCGACGCGGAAGAGCCAGTCGGGAAGCCGACTGATCTCGTCATGCCCGATCGTCGCTGGTTCGGCCGGAGGCCAGCCCGTCAAACGAGTGCGCAACTCAAATCCGTTTCCAAATGACACCGGCCCAGATACCACTCCGACCGCCCTCTGGCACCGTGCTCACGGACACGACTGAAGTGACGCGTGGCGACGTCGAGCAGGTCGAACGCGCCTTAATCGACGCCTCGACGCGCGTGCCTGTCCTGGCGTTTTACACCTCGTCGATCATCTGGCTCCTCATCGGAACCATCCTCGCTGGGTTTGCTTCTTTTAAACTACACAGTCCCGACCTTCTTGCGGGCATTGGGCCGCTAACGTGGGGCCGAGTCCGCCCGGCGCACATGAATGTGATGGTCTTCGGCTGGGCCTCAATGGTCGGCATCGGCACTTCGATCTGGCTCATGGCGCGACTGTGCCGGACCACCCTGCGTCATCCGCTCCTGCTCGTGGCCGGGGCGGTTTTCTGGAACGTGGGCGTGCTCGTGGGCGTCATCGCGATCCTCGCAGGCGAAAGCACCGGCTATCAGTGGCTCGAGTTCCCGCCCTACGCCGCCTTCATTCTTTTCGTCGCCTACTCGCTCATCATGTCTTGGGCGGTTTTGATGTTTCGCTTCCGTCGCGGAACGCACATCTACATCACGCAGTGGTATCTCCTCGGTGCCTTCCTCTGGTTTCCATGGCTCTACGGCGCGACGCAGATCATGCTCTTTGTTTCGCCGGTCCAAGGTGTGATGCAGGCCGCGGTGAACTGGTGGTTTGCCAATAACCTGATGTTCCTCTGGCTCGGCGCGATGGGCCTCGGGACGGTTTATTACATGATCCCGAAAGTGATCGGCCGCCCGGTCTTCAGCTACCATCTCGCAGCGATCGGCTTCTGGACCTATGCGCTCTTCGCCAGCTGGACTGGAATGCAGCGGTTGATCGACGGACCGTTCCCGGCCTGGATGATCACTGCGAGTATCGCGGCTGCCATTCTCACCATCATCCCGGTGGCGACAGTGGGGATGAATCATCACATGACAATGCGCGGCTACTTCCCGCTCATGCGCTACAGCCCCACGCTGCGCTTCACCGTTTTCGGCGCGATTTCCTACACCGTGTTCAGTATTGTCGGAGTGTTGATCTCGCTCCGCGGGATGGCGCGCTACGTCCATTTCACCGAAGCGAGCGTCGGCTACACGCACCTCGGTCTCTACGCCTTTTACACCATGGTGATGTTCGGCTCGATGTATTACATCGTGCCGCGGCTCGTCGGTCGGGAATGGCGTTATGCTTCGCTCATCAAGCTCCACTTCTGGTCGTGCGCCTATGGCGTCATGCTCATGGTGCTGATGCTGCTCGTGGGCGGATTTGTCCAAGGCCGCGACGTCGATAATTCGTCGCTCGCTTTTACCGAGAGTGTGCAGTCGATTCTGGCTTACCTGCGCGGCCGCAGTCTCGCGGGCATCCTGATGACCGTCGGCCATGTGGTCTTTGCGGTGCATTTCGGGATGATGTTGCTCGGGCTCGGTCGCACCTCGGATGTGCCGACGTTCCTGAATCCGCAGGAAGAGGACACTGCCGAGATGAGCGTATGAAGGGTTTCGCTCCACTCGTTGTCGGCATCTTCGGCACCTTCGCCTTTTCCTGGGTGGGACTGATCATGGTCCCGAACGCCCAAATCGGTCACCTCGAGCCGCAGATGGACGAGGAAGGCGGCGACGTCTATCCCGCGCCTCGCTCCGGTATGGCCGAGCACGGGCGCAAAATCTACATGGCAAACGGCTGCGTCTACTGCCACAGCCAGCAAGTGCGGCCGGAGTATGCCGCATCCGACATCGCGCGGAAGTGGGGCGATCGCCGCAGCGCCCCGCGCGATTACATTTTTGATCGTCCCGCTCTGCTCGGCAAAATGCGGATGGGTCCGGATCTGGCAAACATCGGGAAACGCGCTCCAGCGGATGACGCCGCCGCACCGCCGCCCGGTGCCACGCAACCGACCGCGGCCGTGCCTGCGGCGCCGAACGCGACGCCCGCTGCGCCAGATGCTGTTGCTGCTGCTCCTAAGCCTGCCGCCGCTCCAGCGACTGCCGTCGCGGCTACGTCGCCTGCTCCCGGCGCAACGCCGACCGCTCCGGCTGCAGGGGCTTCACCTGCGGCTGCGACGTCCGCCGTTACCGCGATCGCACCCGCGCCGACTACGATCACCCCGGGCCAGATGGCCAATGCCATGCCGGCGCAGTATTCAGCCGCCTGGCACCATCGCCATCTCTACGATCCGCGCAGCATCGTGCCGACCTCGAACATGCCGGCCTTCCGTTTCCTCTACGACAAGCGCCGCGTGAGCGGGGAACGCGCGGCCGACGCGGTTAACCTGACTGGGCCAACCGGCGCCGCGACCGAGTACGAAATCGTGCCGACTTACGACGCGAAATGTCTTGTCGCTTACCTCATGTCCCTTGATCAGTCGCACGCTTTGAAGGAAGTGAAAGCAAGCGCCCCCGCCTCGCCGCCCGCGCCGGGGAAAGCCGCGAAATGAACGAGAATCAGATCAGAGCCGAACATGCCGCCCGCCAGGGCATGGACTATGGCGAAACCGAAGACGTGCAGCAGGTGCATGCCGCGATCCAACGCGAGAAGACCGAGCCCCGGGTCGGTCTCGAGCCGTTGTCGATTTGGCTAATCGCAGTCTATGGCCTCGCCATCTTTTGGGGCGGCGCTTACCTCGGTCGCTTCTCCGGCAGCTTCAGCGGTGACGGTCTCGACTTTGGCAACGCGCCGACCATGGCGAAGACAGCAGCCGGTCCCGGCGGCGCTGCCCAGGTTGCAGAACTCGGGCCGGCAGAGCGCGGCAAGAAAACTTTCCTCGCGAACTGTGCCACTTGCCACCAAGCCACCGGTCAGGGCGTGGCGGGGCAGTATCCCCCACTTGTCGGCTCGGAGTACGTCGTTGGCAGCACGCGTCGTCTGGGGATGATTTTGCTCAAGGGGCTCGAGGGGCCGCTGATGGTGAAGGGCCAGATGTACGGCTCCGCCGTGATGCAGCCGTGGGAGAAGACATTGAACGATCAGAAAATCGCCGACGTCTTGACCTATATCCGCCAAGAGTGGGGGAACACGGCGAGCCCAGTCGCGGCCGAGGGCATTGCTGGCCTGCGCAAGGAACTCGCGGGACATCCGGGTTCGTATCACGAGGGTGATCTGAAAGCCGTTCCAGATGATGCGATGCTGCCCGGTGGCGACGGCAATGCGCCTCCCAAGCCGGACGCGAATGGCGCAGCTCCGCCGCCGAAGGCTTGAGATTTTGCGCTGCACTGCGCGGGTATTTCGCGGAGCGTGTGCGCCCAGCTTGCGAGAGACGCGCGTAGCTAAGGTGAGATGATCCAACACAAGGACCTCGACGACCCGCGGACGCGCGAAGTCATCATTATCGGTGGCGGGATTGCCGGCCTGTCCGCTGCGATCTACCTCGGACGAGCGCAGCGCGATACGCTCGTGATCGACTCCGGACACTCCATGGCGAAGTGGGAGCCAGTCGTCGCCAATTACCTCGGGTTCCCCGACGGCGTTTCGGGGGAGGACCTGCTCGTTTATGGAAAGCGGCAGGCGGAGGCCCATGATGTGCGTTTTGCGCAGGACGAAATCGGCGGGATTGAGCGGCGGGACGGCGAACTCATCCTCAGCGGAAAGAAGCAAAGCTATCGCGCCAAGCGCCTCCTGCTCGCGACCGGCATTTTTCATCTGCCGTCCGAGATTCCCGGAGTGAAAGAGTGCCTCGGGCACAGCATGTTTTTCTGCAAGGACTGCGATGGTTTTCGCGTGCGCGAAAAGCGGATCGCGATCTGCGGCGCCAACGATGAGGCGGTCGAGTATGCGCTCGGTTTGCTTCTCTACAGTGCCTGCGTGATTATCGCGACGAACGGCGAGGAGCCGCACTGGAGCGCGCAGCATGCGAAGTGGATCGAGGAATACGAAATCCCTGTCCACCTGGAGAAGATCGTCGATGTAGAGCATCGCGACCGTCAAATCCTGTCGCTTCACCTCGAAGACGATCAACGTGTGAAGATCGACAATATTTTCACGACGCGCGGTGACATTTTTTACACCGAGCTGGCCGAAGCGCTCGGCGCGAAATTGGACGAGGAAGGGCAGCTCATCGTCGATCATTGCATGCAGACAACGGTGCCGAACGTCTATGCCGCGGGCTGTGTCACGCCTGCTAATTGCCAGATGATCATCGCCGCCGGCCAGGGCGCGACCGCTGCGCAGGCGATCAATCGTGATCTTTTTGAAGAGGGCCTCCGCACGCACTCGCTCCGTCGCTATCGCGAGGTGCAGCTGAAGGAAGAAGAGACTGTGCCGGAGGTGACGTGAGTGCGCTAAATCGTTCGGCTATCGCGGCCCCTGCCCGTCTTGTCGACGGTGAAGTGCACGCTCATGCAGTCTTCGATCGCTTTGGGGTCGTATTGATCTCTGAGCGCACAGCTTTTCTCTTGAAAACGGTAGTCGCGCTAACGACGTTGAGTTTGCCTTTCTATGGACGCTTCCACTGACCTCGCCACCCACGCCCCGCACGACGCGCATCACGATCACGATGGGCATGATCACCACCAGCTCGGCTGGTGGCGGACGTATATTTTCTCGACCGACCACAAGGTGATCGGGATCCAGTACGCGATCACCGGCCTCCTTTTCCTCTTCTTCGGCTTCACCCTCATGATGCTGATGCGCTGGCAGCTCGCCTTCCCGGGTCGGGCCTTGCCGGTGATCGGGCCGCTCATTGGCAATCTCCTCGGCGCGGAGAGCATGCCGGGCGGGAAGATGACGCCTGATTTCTACAACTCGTTAGGCGCGATGCATGGCACAATCATGATCTTCCTCGGGATCGTGCCTGTGGCCTTTGCTGCCTTTGGCAATTTCGTCGTCCCACTCCAGATCGGCGCGCCGGACATGACCTTTCCGAAGATCAACATGGCGAGCTACCAGGCGTTTCTGGTCGGCGGCATCATCATGCTGGTGAGCTTCTTCGTCCCGGGCGGCGCGGCCAAGGGTGGCTGGACTTCCTACACCCCGCTGGCCGATATCGCGGACAAGGGGCCGGCGTATCATGTTATTTTTAACGGGCAAACGCTCTGGCTGATCGCGTTCATCATGCTCATCACCTCGTCGCTGCTCGGCGCGGTCAATTTTATCGCCACGATCATCCAACTGCGGGCCAAGGGGATGACCTGGATGCGGCTGCCGTTTTTCGTTTGGGCGCAGTTTGTCACCGCGTTCCTGCTTCTGCTCGCTTTCCCGCCGCTCGAGTCCGCGATCGTGATGCAGCTGATGGACCGGATCGCCGGGACGAGCTTCTTCCTTCCGAGCGGCCTGGTCGTGAATGGCGCGGCGGTGTCGATCAGCGGCGGCGGTAGCCCGCTGCTCTGGCAGCGCCTCTTCTGGTTCCTCGGGCATCCCGAGGTTTACGTGCTGATTCTCCCGGGCATGGGCATCGTGGCGGAGATCATCGCGAACAACACCCGCAAGCCGCTCTGGGGTTACAAGTCTCTCGTCCTCGCCGCGCTCGTGCTGGGATTCCTCTCTTTCGTCGTCTGGGCGCATCACATGTGGCTGACCGGCATGGGCACGGTCGTGAGCGCGTTTTTCCAGACCACGACGATGATCATCTCGATCCCGTCGGTGGTCATCCTGACGGCGCTGCTGCTGTCGCTGTGGGGCGCGTCGATCCGGTTCACCACGC
>JBKJKL010000254.1:0-5422 GCA_046597485.1 Chthoniobacterales bacterium | reverse complement strand
TCGCATCTCGGCTGGGACTGGGTCTGGCAGCGGCCGCAGCAGTTCCACTCCCGCCTCTCCGCGAAGCACCCCATTCTATTTGTCGAGGGACCGCGGCCAAACGACCAGATCACGCAGGCATCGGTAACGCTCCGCGAAGTGGCCGCCTATCCGAACATTACCGTGGTGCAGATGGAAATGCCGGGCGCGCTTTGGCAAGACGGGGCTTGGGTGGATGCGGAACGCCGCCGCCTCGTGAAATCCGTCCTCGCCGGCCCGCTCGGTCAGCGCTTCACAGATCCGGTCCAGTGGTTTTACGATCCGATGGCGGTGACCGCGTTCGCCGGCCACCTGGACGAAATCGCGATCGTCTACGATTGCATGGACGAGCTCTCGCAGTTCCGCGGCGCTCCGCCCGAACTCGTCCGGCGCGAGCGCGACCTGCTGGCCGCGTCCGATGTCGTTTTCGGCGGCGGACCCAAGCTTGCGCAGGCGAAGCGTCCGTTTCACAAAAACGTCTACTCCTACGGCTGCGGCGTCGATGTGCAGCATTTCGCCAAAGCGCGCCACGCACGGACGAAGCTGCCGACGGACGTCGCGCAGCTGACCGGGCCAACCCTCGGTTATTTCGGCGTGGTCGATGAGCGGATGGATTACGAATTAATCGCCGCCCTCGCCGATCACGATCCGTCCTGGAACATCGTCATCGCCGGTCCCTGGACGAAAGTGGATCGCGGCGCTTTCCCAGAGCGACCGAATCTCCACTGGCTCGGCGGGCGCGATTACGCCCAGCTGCCATCTTATGTGAAGAAGTTCGACGTCTGCCTGATGCCGTTCGCGCTCAATGAGGCGACCGAGTTCATCAACCCGACCAAAGCGCTCGAATACATGGCCGGCGGCCGACCGATCGTCTCGACCGCGGTCGAGGATGTCGTTCTGCAATTCGACCACGTGGTGGCGATCGCGGATTCGCGGGAAGAATTCATCGCCGCTTGTGCGCAGGCGTTGGCCGCGCCGGATCGCGCGCGGATCAAGAAAGGCCTCGCGCTGGCGAGGAACAACACTTGGGAATCGATCGTGGCGCAGCTCGAGAAGCATGTGCACGACGTCCTCGCCGCCCAGCCCAGCGTCGTGAGCAACGCTGCGTAGTCGCATGCTGGCTCGCCTGCGGGTTAGCCTGCGGCGACGTAAACCATGAAGACGACGAGCCAGAAACCGCTGGAGTTGTGGGGCGGAGTCGAATGCACGATCAACCGCGTCGGCGAACAGTATTTCAGCCAACTCGTGCGGAACGGTCACCGCGCGCGGCTGGACGATCTTGATCGCTTCGCGGAACTCGGCCTGCGCACGCTGCGTTTTCCCATTCTCTGGGAAGAGCTCGCGCCGGACTCGCCGGAGGACATCGACTGGTCGCTTGTCGACGCGCCGCTCGAGCGCCTCCGCGCACTCGGCATCCGGCCAATCGCCGGCCTGGTTCATCACGGGAGCGGGCCGCGTTACACCAGCCTGATCGATCCTCGTTTTCCCGAGAAGTTGGCCGACTTCGCGCGACGCGTCGCCGAGCGTTACCCGGAGATCGGGAGCTACACGCCGGTGAACGAGCCGCTCACCACCGCGCGCTTCAGCGGCCTCTACGGTCACTGGTTTCCGCACGGGCGCGACGGGTTCACCTTCGTCCGCGCGCTCTTCAATCAACTGCGCGGGGTCGTGCTCGCGATGCGCGCCGTCCGTTCGATCAACCCGGCGGCCGCGCTCGTGCAGACGGATGATCTCGGCAAAACCTTCAGCTCGCCGCGTCTGCAATATCAGGCCGACTTCGAAAACGAACGGCGCTGGCTGTCGTGGGACCTGCTTTGCGGCCGGGTCGACCGCGAGCATCCGATGTGGCATTACCTCGTCTGGGCTGGCGCGGAGGAGAGCGAGATCGAGTTCTTCGCCGAAAACCCCTGCCCGCCCGATGTCATCGGTGCCAATCATTACGTCACGAGCGAGCGCTTTCTCGATGAGAACCTGCGCAATTATTCGCCGGAGATGCACGGCGGAAATGGCCGTGATCGTTATGCCGATGTTGCCGCAGTGCGCGCGCGACCAGAGGGCGGCGAGGGCGTGGAGAAACTCCTGCGTGAAATGCTCGACCGCTACGAGCTACCCGTCGCAGTGACCGAAGCGCACCTCGGCTGCACCCGCGAGGAACAACTGCGCTGGCTCGACGAGATCTGGACCGCGGCACAACGGCTTCACCGCGAAGGCCGCGATCTGCGCGCGGTGACCGCTTGGTCGCTCCTCGGTGCTTTCGATTGGGACGGTCTCCTGACGCACGATCGCGGCTGCTACGAACCCGGCGCCTTTGACCTGCGTGGCGGCACGCCGCGCGAGACCGCAGTCGGGAAGATGATCCGGTCGCTCGCGCAACGCGGCTCGTTTGAGCATCCGATCCTGTTGCAGCCGGGCTGGTGGCGTCGCGACGGCGTGATAAACAGCAACGCGCGCCCAATCCTCATCACAGGTGGTGCTGGGAATTTTGCGCAAGCATTCCTGCGCGCGGCGGAAGGACGCGGCCTGCGCTGCGTCGCGCTCTCACACGCGGCGCTCGACATTGTCGACCCGGACGCGATTCAGCGCGCCATCGCGACTCATCGTCCCTGGGCGCTGATTAACTGCGCCGCGTTCACCGACGTTGAACAAGCCGAGGGCGCGGAGGATCGCTGCACGGCAATCAACGTTGGCGGGACGGAAAACCTCGCGCGGGCCTGCGCCGCAGCTGCCATTCCGTTCGTCACCTTCTCCTCCGATCATATCTTCGACGGCGGGAAGAGCGCCCCCTATCTCGAAAGCGACCGGGGTCACGCGTTGAGTGTTTACGGCCGCTCGAAGATGGCTGCGGACGAGCTGGCCTTGCGCTGGGAGAAATCGCTCGTCATTCGGCCGGGCAAAATTCTGGCACCGCTGGCTGCGTCCGACGCTTTTCTTGAATCGCTCCGAGTCCTGGCGCGCGGTGGGGAAGTGCGTGTGGCTAACGACCTTCAGCATTCCGTGACCTTCCTCCCCGATCTCGTGCACGCCGTCCTCGATCTCCTGATCGACGGCGAGACCGGCCTCTGGCACCTGGCGCACGACAGCGCGGTGACCCCTGAGCAACTACTCGTTAGGCTAGCTGGGATCCTGCAACTCGATGCCGCACTTGTCGTTGGCGTACCTAGCTGGAGTTTGCGCCGTCCCGCGCCGCGCGCGCGAATGCAAGTCCTCCAGACAGAACGCGCGCCTCTGCTCGGCTCGCTCGACGATGCGCTGGGACGTTATTGCCGCGAGCTGCCCGCGCTCGTTGAAGAACTAGAACCAGCCGCCGGTGACCGCTAGCGTGCGGTCATGATGGAGACACAAACCGACGCGCCAGCCCAGGGCGCGGCCGTGATCGCGGGCGGCGTGCGCCATCGGACCTGGTGCAAGCATCAGGACGCGACCGTGCTGATTGTCGATGCGCACGGTCGCGTGCTCCGCACTGTTCCGTTGCAAGCGGAGGACGACGGTTATTTTTCTGCGACCGATTCCGACGGTCGCGCGGGCGATCTTTATCAATACCGATTTGGCGGCAGTCAGGGTTGGCCCGACCCGGCGTCGCGCTGGCAACCGCATGGCGTGCATGGGCCGTCGATGGTGGTCGATCCGCACAAATATCAATGGCGCGATGAGAGCTGGCAGGCGCCGCCTTTCGCTGAGCTGATCATCTACGAGCTGCACCTCGGAACTTTCACGAACGAGGGAACGTTCCGCGCCGCGATCGAGAAGCTGGGCGAACTCGTCGCGTTGGGCGTGAACGCGATCGAGCTCATGCCAATTGCAGATTTTCCTGGTGGAAGGAATTGGGGCTACGACGGCGTCGCGCTCTACGCGCCGTCGCGCGCTTACGGACATCCGGATGATCTGCGCGCGTTGGTCGATGCGGCGCACGGGCGTGGTCTCGCCGTTATTCTCGACGTCGTTTACAACCACATGGGCCCAGACGGAAATTATCTGGGCGTTTATCATGATCGCTACCTGAACGCCGATCACCAAACGCCGTGGGGCGCCGGCCCGCGTTTTGAGGAAGCGCCGGTGCGCGAATTCTTCGCCGACAACGCGCCCTATTGGATGCGCGAATTTCACCTCGACGGCTTCCGGCTCGACGCAACCCATGCGATCGCGGATTTCTCGCCGCGCCATATTCTCGCAGAGATCAGCGAACGTGTGCACGCCCTCGGCGGATTTCTCATCGCGGAAGACGATCGCAACGATCCCCGCGTCTTAGGTTCACCCGGCGGGGATGGTCTCGGCTTCGACGGCGTTTGGTCGGACGACTTTCACCACGTCGTGCGCGTCCTGTTGACCGGGGAACGCGAAGGCTATTACGAAAAATTCCGCGGCACGCCGGCCGAGCTGGCGGAGACCTTGCAGCACGGCTGGCTCCCTCGCGGGCAGCGCGCGCGCACCGATGAATCACGGCGCGGCGGCGATTCTGCCAGCTTCCCGCCGGAGTGCTTCGTCTACTGCATTTCAAACCACGACCAGACCGGCAACCGCGCGTTTGGCGAGCGGCTCGGCCACGTTCTCTCACCGGCTGCGTATCGCGCTGCATCCGCGCTGCTTTGCCTCGTTCCCTACACGCCGATGCTCTTCATGGGGCAGGAGTGGAATGCCTCGACGCCGTTCGCCTTTTTCACTGAGCACCACGATGAGCTCGGCCGCTTGATCGCCCAAGGACGCCGCAAAGAGTTCGAGCACTTTACAGCTTTCGGCGATCCGGCGACGCGCGAGACCATTCCCGACCCGCAGGCCAAGAGCAGCTTTGAGAATTCAAAACTGCGCTGGGACGAACGAAGAACGCCGGAGCACGCGGCCATCCACGCGCTCTACCGCGAGTTTCTCCACTTGCGCAAAACACACTCCGCGCTGCGCGATCGTTCGCGCGCCAACTGGCGAATCGAGCTGCATAAGAGTGCGATCGTTGTTCTAACTTACGACGACCGCCTGACGGTGGTGATCGATCTTACCGGCGGCCATGCTGCGCCGGAAATTCATCGCGGCGGAAAGCTGCTCCTTTCCTCAAACGACGCGCGGTTCGGCGGGGATCCGGCGGCGGATTTTCGTGGCCCGACGACGGCCGTCTTCGAGCGCGCCTAACGAACGGTTCGCCGCTACGGTATGTTCGGCGGCTGCATTTGCAGCAGCGTCAGCAGGCTCGCCATGAAGGCCACGATCGCCACGGCGGCGGCGGCGAAGGCGGCGGTGCGGAGCGGATCGCGTTCCGTCTTTCGCTTCTGGAAAGGCGACGCGTTCGCAAAGCCGGACGGCAGCGCGCTGACCTCGGCCGGCCGTGCCTCCTCCTGCGAGAGGGCAGCGGGCGCGTGGTTCTCCGCCGCGGCATCGCCCTGGAAACGCGCATCCACTTTGCCAAAGCGAATCCGAT
>JBKJKL010000228.1:0-4691 GCA_046597485.1 Chthoniobacterales bacterium | reverse complement strand
TGATACGGATCGGGATGCGGCTTGCTGTGCTCGGTCTGATCGGCGCCAACGATCACCGGGAACAGCGGCCGCAGGCCGGCGCGCTCGAGCACTTCTTCGATCTCGTGGGTCAGGGCGCCGGATGCGATCGCGATCGGCACGGCGGCCGCGGCGGTGCGGATGAAATCGGCAGCGCCTGGGAACAGCAGTTCGCCCGCAGCAGCGAGGGATTCGTAGCGCCGTCCCTTCCGCGCGATCAAGTCGGACACGCGGTGCTCGTCCATCGGCACCTGGTGGTCGCGGCCGAGCGCCTTGAACACGCCAACATCGTCGTAGCCGAGGTAGCGGGCGAAATAGTCCTCGCTCGACATGGTGATGCCCTCGGGCGCGAGGACCTCCTGGTAGGCGCGCAGGTGCAACCGTTCGCTGTCGGCGATCACGCCGTCAAAATCAAAGACGATCGCTTGCAGCGCGTTCACGGAGCGCTCGAATCAGCCTTCTGCATCCGCTCGCCAGCGCGGATCGGCACCGCCAGCTGGTTTTCCTTGGGCGGAAACGGGCAGTCGAACTCCGGGCTGTAGTAGCAGTAGGGGTGGTAGGCGATGTTGAAGTCGACCAGGTAGATGCCGGTCGGCGTCGGGTCGAGCTCCATGTAGCGGCCGGCAGGATACGTTTCGGTGCCGCTCGTGAGATCCGTGAAGGGGACAAACAGCCGATCGGCAACCGATTCCAGATCGCGAAACGCCGTGAGGCGGTGCGTCTGGCCCTTCACCGAGAACTTCAGCGTGCCGACGCGCTCGAGGTTGCGGATCTTGCCGGTGGACGTCGGCACCTCGATGCGTGAGCGATCAGGCGAGGGCTCGAGCGTCGCCGGGGCGGTGTAGCTTTCGTCGATTGGGAAATACGCCAGCGGGACGAGCGTCGCCTTCTTGTCCGCCGGCACCGGTGAATCGGGGTCGTTCTTGAAGCTGTCGTCCTTGGCGGCGCGAATGGCGGCGATTTTTGCCGGGTAATTCTCTTCTTTGGGCTGAGATCCCCACGCCGGGACCGCGAGGCACAAGGTCAGGATCGAGAACGACTTACGAGTCACGCCTCAACTATAACGCGGACTCTATGAGCTTTGGGCACAGTGAGGTATCCTGAAAAGTTCTCGTTGCACTAGGAGCCTCGTCATCATGTTGAGAGCCGGAATCGTCGGGCTGCCAAATGTCGGTAAGTCCACTCTGTTTAACGCCGTCACCCGCACCCGCAAGGCCGAGGCCGCGAACTACCCGTTCTGCACCATCGACCCCAACGTCGGGGTGGTCACCGTGCCCGACGCGCGACTCGCGGAGCTGAAGCGCATCGCCGGGACCAACGTCGTCATCCCCGCCGCGATCGAGTTCGTGGACATCGCCGGCCTCGTCGCCGGCGCCAGCAAGGGCGAGGGCCTGGGCAACCAGTTTCTCGCCACCATCCGCGAGGTCGACGCCATCGTGCAGGTCGTCCGCTGCTTCGAGGATGGCGACATCATCCACACCATGGGCGGCGTCGATCCCGTGCGCGACATCGAGGTCATCACCACCGAACTCGTCCTCGCCGATCTCGATGCCGTCGCCAAACGCATCGACAAGACCCAGAAGAAAGCGAAGTCCGGCGACAAGGAAGCCATCCTCGAGATCGCCCTTCTCGAAAAACTCTCGCCGCACCTCAACTCCGGCAAGACCGCCAACACCCTCCCCGCCACGCCCGAGGAAGTGGCGCTCATGAAACTCTTCCAGCTCCTCACCGCGAAACCCGTCCTCTTCGCCTGCAACGTCGCCGAGTCCGACCTCGCCACCGCCGAGCAGAATCCCTTCGTGAAACAAGTCGCCGAGTTCGTCCGCACCCACCACGACGCCGCCTACGTTCCCATCAGCGCCAAGATCGAGAGCGAGCTCATCGACCTCCCCGCCGACGAAGCGAAAGCCTTCCTGAAGGATCTCGGCGTCGATGACTCCGGCGTCTCCTCGCTCATCAAGGGCACCTACAACCTGCTCGGCCTGATGACCTACTTCACCGCCGGCGAGAAAGAAGTCCGCGCGTGGACGATCAAGAAGGGCTGGAAAGCTCCGCAAGCCGCCGGCGTCATCCACACCGATTTCGAGAAAGGTTTCATCAAGGCCGAGATCGTCTCCTACGACGATCTCACCCGCCTCGGCAGCGTCGCCGCGGCGCGCGACGCCGGAAAATACCGCCTCGAGGGCAAAGAATACGTCTTCGCCGACGGCGACGTCGCGCTCTTCCGGTTCAACAACTGATCGGGTTCGGCGCATGGCGCAGTCGCTGGCAGTTATCCCGCGCGATACGTAGAAGCCGCAAAGCCGATAATTTGAAACCTAGGTATTTCACCCTAGACTCAGCCTCACCTTCTTCGTGAACGCTTTCCGCTCAGCCACTCCTTTCGTTCCCTCTCATTCGAGCAGAATCCTGCCCCGTTTAAGGCCAGTGAGCCGCGTTGCTCCCTTTTTGCGCCGGTTGGTTTTCACCTCTCTCCTCACGACGGTCGGTCTCGTGTCGCACAGCCGCGCGCAGATTATCAAATGGGACAACGGCGGTGGCGATGCGCTCTGGGGCACCGCGGTCAATTGGAGCAACAACACCCTTCCCGGCACCACGACCACGCTCACGTTCGACAACACCTTTGTCAGCACCGCCCAGACGATCGGTCTCGGCAGCACGACCCGCTCGATTGGCACGCTCACCTTTTCCAGCGCACTCAACTACACCTTCAACAACGGCACCAATCTCCTGCAAATCAACACGGCCGGCACGAACTTCACCCAGAGTGGCTCGGGCAACGTGGTGTTTAATTCCGCGATCTACATGATCAACGGTCTCACCCTGGCCGGCTCGGGGGCCGGGACCGTGACGTTCAATGGCAACGTTTCCGACAACGGCGGCACCGACTTGCTCACCATGAACGGATCGTTCACCCTCGTGCTGAATGGCACCAACAACTCGCAGGACGGCACTGTCATCAATTCTGGCACCGTCGAATTCGGCAGCAATTCCGCCGGCAGCAACGGCCTCGCGTTCAATGGCGGCACGATTCGCGCCGGCGGCGGGGCACGCACGATCACCAACGCCGTCACCGTCGGCGGAAACTTCATCGTCGGTGGCGCCAACGATCTCACCCTTTCTGGCAAGATGGATCTCGGCGCCGCCACCCGCACCGTCACCGTCGACAACACCGGGACCACCACTTTTTCCAACGCGATTTCCAATGGCGGAATCACCAAAGCCGGGGCCGGCACCCTCGTGCTCGCCGGCACCAACGTCTACACCAACGCCACCTCAGTCAACGCCGGCATCCTCAAGATTTCCGCCGACACCAACCTCGGCGCCGTGCCCGGCGCCGTCACCGCCGACCAACTCGTCCTCAACGGCGGCACGCTGAATACCAGCGCCACGTTCACGCTCAATGCCAACCGCGGGACCACCGTCGGGGCTGGCGGCGGGACATTCGACATCAATTCCGGCACCACGCTCACCTACAACGGCATTCTCGCCGGCACGGGCACGCTCAACAAAATCGACACCGGCACGCTCGTCCTCGGCGGCGCCACCACCAACACCCAAACCGGCGATGTCAACGTCACCGGCGGCACCCTCCAAATCGCGAAGACTGTCCCCAACGCCGCCCTCGGCGACACCGCTGCCGTCACCGTCGCCTCGGGTGCCACGCTCGTGTTCAGCGGCGGCGTCGGCGAAACCATCGGTTCCCTCGCGGGCGCGGGCACGGTCAATAATTCCAACGCGGCCGCCATCACCCTCATCACCGGCGGCAACAACCTCGATTCCACGTTCTCCGGCGTCCTGGGAAACACCGGCGGCGCGCTCGCCCTCACCAAAAACGGCACCGGCACCCTCACGCTCTCCGGCACGTCCGCCAACACGTTCACCGGCGCCCTCACCATTAACGACGGCACCGTCCAGCTCGCAAAAACCGGCGGCATTAACGCCCTCGGAGGCAACACCGTCACCATCGGCGACGGCATCGGAGCCGCCTCATCCGCCAACCTCTCGCTCGGAGCCTACCAGCAGATTCCCGACACGGCCGCCGTCACCATCAAGTCCGACGGACGCCTCGCCTTGAATAACTTCAGCGAAAAAATCGACACCATCGCCGGCACCGGCCTCATCGATCTCTCGACCAGTGGATTCCTCACCGTCGGCTCCAGCAACGGCTCCTCCACCTTCGGCGGTTCCGTCAGCGGCACCGGCACGCTCACCAAGGAGGGCACCGGCACGCTGACGTTTGCCAGCTCGATCAATTTTGCCGGCTCCCTCGCCCTCGCCGGCGGCACCCTCGCCCTCAACGGCTATAATCTCACCGTGGGCATCCTCCACATCACGGGCAATACCATCCTCGATTTCGGCCTCTCCACCGCCTCACTCCTCAACGCCACGACGTTTATCATCGACGCCGGCGTCACCCTCACGATCAAAAACTGGGTCGACACCGTGGATTTTTTCTACGCGCAAAACTGGACCGGCGCCACGCTCAACACTTCCGGCACCGCGCCGATGAACCAGCTCACCTTCACCGGCTTCTCCTCGGGCCTCACGCACTGGCAGTCCTACGACAAACAGATTTCCCCGGTCCCGGAACCCGCGACCTACGGCGCCATGCTCGTCGCCTTCGCCGCCGCCCTGGCCTGCTGGCGGCGTCGCGCTCACGCCTGAGCGGG
>JBKJKL010000183.1:0-8328 GCA_046597485.1 Chthoniobacterales bacterium | reverse complement strand
TTATGGCGCAGGAAATCATCACTTTGGAATGCACGGAGGCGAAGGCCCTCGGCATGCCCGTTTCTCGTTACATGAGCACTCGGAACAAAAAGAGTCCGCGCACGCCGAACCGACTCGAGAAAAAGAAATACAATCCCTTCCTGAAGCGGCACACCCTTCACCGCGAGACTCGTTAGACCTATGCAACCGAAGACTGCCAAACGCCGTTCCGCTTTCCGCCGTGCCAACCGCACCATGCCGCGGCGGCGCATCGATATCGCCGCCGAGGCGATCGACTACAAGAATCCTGACCTCTTGAAGAAGTTCGTCACGGAGAGCGGCAAGATCCTGCCCCGTCGCGTCACCGGCATGCCAGCCCACATGCACCGCAAGATCACGCGCGAAATCAAGCGCAGCCGGTCGGTCCTCCTGATGAAGTAACGCGCCCCCACGCGCGTTTCATTTTACGGGAGCATCGCTGCCGCGAGCGATCAGGACTTCCGGGTTTTCTCCCCGGCCTCGATGAGCTTCCAGAATTCGCGGGTCTTCTCGAGCTGGTCGTCTTCTGCCATCGGCAGTTTGCTGCGGAAAAGGAAGTCCCGCAGCGTGTTCTTGTGCAGGACACGGTGGACGGTGATCCCCTCCCCTGTCTTCTCGAAGTAGATCCGGTAATCCTTCCCCCGGTAGCGGTGCAGCCGCTTCCCGTTCCGCTCGATCACGCCGAACTTCGTCTCGTCGAGGTGATCCAGCTCGCTCGGCAGTACCTGAAATTCCGCGAGCAAATCGAGCTGCAGCTTTTTCGGCAGTGCCGACATCTCGGCCGCGCTCAGTTCGTTGAAAATGATCTGATACATCGCCGGCGGCTCACAGATACACGCGCCCAACGCGGCTGCCAATCCCGGTAAAAATCTCCCACGCGATGGTCGAAGCTCGCGCCGCCATCTCCCGCGCCGTGATCTCCTCGATCCCCTGTCGGCCGAGAAGCACGACCTCATCGCCTAACGACACCTCCGGGACATCAGTCACGTCAACGAGGGTCAGGTCCATCGTGACGCGCCCGAGCACTGGGCAACGCCGCCCCCTCACCAGAACGGTGGCGTCGCGATTCGAAAGCGCGCGCGGAAAGCCGTCGGCATAGCCGAGTGGCAAAGTCGCCACGCGCGTCGGCCGCTGCGCCACCCAGGTGCGGCCGTAGCTGACCGCATCGCCCGGAGCGAGATCACGCAAGAGCACAATCCGCGATTTCCACGTCAGCGGGACGCGGAGTTCCGCCTGAAAATTCGGGTCGGGCGAGACGCCATATAGCATCAGCCCCGCGCGCGCGATCTGGAAGCGGTGCTGGGGAAAACCAAGGATGCCCGCGCTGAGCAAGGCATGAACGCGATAGTTGCCGGGGACGCTCACGCGCAGCTGCGCGACCAGCGCAGCGAAACGCTCAAGCTGCGCGCTGGTGTAGCTCTCATCTTCATCTGCCGATGGCAGGTGCGTGGAGATGCTGTGAATTTGCAGGCCGGGCAGAGCGGCGATGCGCTGCAGCTCGGTCAGCGCGTCCCGTTCCGCGATTCCCATGCGGCCCATGCCGGTGTCGATCTCGCAATTCACCAGTGCGGGCTGATCGTGGGCGACCGCCGCGAAGGCCTGCGCTTCAGCGAAGCTCGAGACCGTTGCGATGAAACCTTGCGCGACGATTTCCGCCCGCTCGTCGGCCAAGGCCGGCCCGAGGATGAGCAGCGGATGGGGCACGACCGCGCGTGCTTGCAACGCTTCCGTCAAACAGGCCACGCCGAAAAGATGAGCTTGTCCCGCAAGCGCCTGCGCGACGGGTGCGATGCCGTGGCCGTAAGCGTTCGCCTTGATCACTGCGAGCAGTTCGACCTCCGGGCCAAGCCGCGCCTGCGCAACCGCCGCGTTGTGCTGCAGCGCCGCGATCTCGATTTCCACCCAAGAGCGATACGACGTCATCGCGTCGCCCCTCGTGGTTGTGTGATATGCGGCTCACGAAGGTATATCGGCTCCAGCGGCGGCAGCGTTATGAGTGTGCTCTGGTTTGCCGCCAACTCCGCGAGCAGCGAGGCCGACGGGCATTTCACCGTGCTCGCGAAACCGGCCACCGGCTCAGTCGAGAACACCGGCACGTCAATCGCCTCGAGCCGCACCGCCAGCTCTTCCGCGCTGCAGAGCAGCGGACCCTCCACGCAGATTCGCTCGGCTACGCGGGCGAAATAGAATGATTGGCGACGCGCATCGCCGATCATCGCATATTGCGGCGCGTCCGTCGGCAACGCGACGAGCGAGGTGAGGCCGCCCAGCTGCGCGCCGGTCGCGGCTTGGAGGCCGATCGCAGCCGCGATCGCGATGCGTGTCCCGGCGTACGATCCCGGGCCCAGTCCCACCACGATCCGCTCGGCCGGTCCGCATTGCTGGACGCAGTGTTGCAGATTTTCGAAGAAGAATCCGGAGTGCTTCCGGTCGTTCGCAAATTGCGCGGCAAATCGCTCCCTCCCCTCCGCGCGGAAAGCGATGCTGCCGCGTGGGCTCGACAACTCAAGCGCGAGGATTTTCATCGAGACCTTCGATCGCTCGTTCCGTTTCACTGCGCACCGAGAGCCCGATCCATCTGCTGTTCGTTGGGAGCAGCTCGCGGAAACGGTCTGCCCATTCGATCAGGCAAACTCCGTCGCCCTCGAGGTACTCGTCCAGACCGAGACGGAGCGCGGCCTCGGCGGAGTCGAGCCGGTAAAAATCAAAGTGATAGACCGGCACGCGTCCGCCGCCGTATTCGTGGATCAGCGTAAACGTCGGGCTGGTCACATCAGCGTCGCTGCCCACGCCCGCGACGAAGCCTTTCGCAAACTGCGTCTTGCCCGCGCCGAGATCGCCGCTCAAAGCAAAGACCGCGCCCCGCGCAGCGCCCCGTCCGCAGCGTTCCCCGGCGGAGAAGGTCTCTTCGGCGCTATGCGAAATGAACATAGCCGTGGGGCAGCTTCTCTTTCGTGGTCTGCGAGCGCGCGACCAGCCGGCCGATTTGCGTGAGCGGCAGCTTCGGAAATTTCCGACACCAGGCGCTCGCGAGGCGCAGCGCGTCCGCCGGCGCGAGCGCGAAGAGCAACTCGTAGTCTTCCCCGTCGCTGATCGCCTGGGCGATGGTGCAGCCTCGCGTCCGCGGTAGCGCCTTTTCATCCACCTCAAAGCCAACGCCGCTCGCGCGCGCCAGGCGCGGCAGGTCTGCGCCAAGTCCATCGCTCAGATCCATCATGGCGTGGACCGCGAACTTCGCCGTCAGCCAGCGCGCTTCCGCGAGGCGCGGAGTGAAACGCAAATGCTTTCCGCGGATCGATCCGCCGAGCGTGCCGGTGACGAGCAATACGTCCCCCGGCTTCGCGCCGGAGCGACCGAACTGCCGATCAGCTTCCACGTAGCCGGTGAGGGCGACCGAGATCAACAACGGGCCGCTCGTCGCGCTCATCTCGCCGCCGACAATCGCCACGCCAAACTGCCGCGCTGCTTTCGTTAGACCGCGGTAGATTCCGCGCAACCGCGCCACGCTCGTCGTCGCGGGTGCGATGATGGTGATGAGCGCGAACTGCGGAACCGCCCCGGCCGCGGCGAAATCACTCAGCGGTCGCGCCATTGCCTTCCAGCCGACGGCGGCCGCGTTCGTCGTGGCGGTGAAATGCGTTTCCTCGACCACGCAGTCCGTCTTCAGCACCAGCAAACGCCCGCTCCCCGCGAAGCGAACAAGTGCGCAATCGTCGCCCACACCCGCGATCACCTCGCGCTTCGTCGGCAGGCCGCGGGTCAGGCTCGCGATCAGCCGGTCTTCACCGACCTCGCGCAAGTTCATTGCTGGGGGAACTGATCGGGAAATGCCAGCGCCACAAGCGTGAGCGAATTGAAGAGCGCATGCATCGTCATGGAAACGAGGATCGAGCCGCTCCATTCGTAGGCGATGGTGAAGCAGGCGCCGAGGACAAAGAGCGGCGCGGCCGACGGGATGTGCGCGTGGACAAGGGCGAAAAGGCCGGCGTTGCAGATCAGCCCGAAGAAGCGGCCGAAGTAACGGCGCAGCACGCCGTAGAGGAAAAAGCGGAAGACGAATTCCTCGACCAACGGCGCAATCCCGACCGCGAGGACGATGATAATGACGCGCTGCCCCAGGGTGGGCGAACCGCTGAAGAGTTCGACGATGTTCTGTTTGCTCGGCGAAATGCCGAGAATGCGCTGCGTGAACAGATCAGCCAGGAGGATGAGCGGATAGGCCGCAAAGAGGAGCACGACTGCCGTCATCCCGCTGCGCCAAAAGGGCAGCCGGGCGAACCCGCCGAGCTGCGCGACGTTGCGCCTGCGGATGGTAAGGAAGGCGCCGACGAAAATGAGCAGCGCGATGGAGACGAGTGCGTTCGCGATTAGTTCGTTCGTGCGCAGGGTGATTTTCTCCGCACGGCCCGACGCGGTGAACGCGTTCATGAAAAAGAGCGACGCGAGCGCGAGCGCGAGCACCGCTTCCGGTAGCTCGAAGGTTTTCTCTTCGCTCGGGATCACCGGAGCCGGGCGGCTGGCGATTTGGCGGACGAGGGCGAGGTAAATGTAAACGCCGGCCCCGAGAAAGAGGGCGTTAACGAGCGCAGCGAGGACCGTGAAAAAGCCGTCCGGCATGCGCGCGGCTACGGAGCGTAATAGCTCGGCAGGAGGTAGGCGCGACCTGACTCGAGCTGCGGCACGAGTTGCTTCGGGAGGCTGATTTCGATGCGGCGGCTGTTCGTCTCGCTCAGGGCGCGGAAGAAGCGGCCGAAGGTGAAGGGCGGGCCGTATTTCACGATCCCGGCGCCGGGCGCATGGCCCAACTCGCGCGCCTTCGCGTAGGCGTCGTCGATTTGTCCGAGGCCGTCGATCAACTTGTTCTCGAGCGCGGTTTGTCCGGAAAGGATGCGCCCGTCCGCCACGGTGGTGCGCAGGACGTCGGCCGAGAGGTGGCGCTCGTTGGCGACGATGCCGAGGAATTTCTCATAGGTCCCCATGACGAAACCCTGGATATAATCGCGCTCTTCCGGGGTGACCGGGCGTGCACCGTTCAGCATGTCCTTGAACTGGCCGCTTTTGAAGATGATCGAGGCCAGCCCGACTTTGTTGAAGAGCTGCTCGTAGTTCAGCGTCTGGATGATGACGCCAATGCTGCCGGTGATGGTGGTGTCATTCGCCATCAGGTACTGGCCCCCGCAGGCGATGTAATAGCCGCCGGACGCCGCGAGCGAACCCATGTAAACGACGATTGGCTTTTTCTCCCGCGTCTTCAAGACGGCGTGGTAGATGACGTCCGAAGCGTTTACTTCGCCGCCGGGCGAATCAATCTCGAGGACGATGGCGCGCACGTTTTTGTCGTCGCGAGCCTGTTCGAGCGCATAGCGCATGTCGTCCACCATCGAGTCGCCCACGCTTCCGGGAATCGAGGAACTGATCAGCCCGCGCAGGGTGATGACCGCGATCCTGCTCTCCCCGTCACCGTGCTCGACCAGCACTTCCCGAAAACGCGGCCGCTTCTCCTGATCGGCATTACCCGCGAGGCGGCTAAGCGTGACGAGAATAAGGACGACGTTCGCGACCAGGCTCAGGCACAGGGCGACAAAGAGAAAAATGCTCAGACAGCCGAGTTTTCGATTCGCCATCGCGCGCTAATTGACGAGAGAACGCGGAACGGCACAAGCGGATTCCCGGGAGCGGCGCAACGAATCTTTTCCCGTTGGGCGCAGGTTGGTCCGGCGGACTGGCCTGCAAGCTGCTTTTCATCTCGGCATGAACAGCAGTGGCCATCTTCCCGTCAGCGATTCTGCCGCGCGTCCCGCCAGCAAGATCAAACGGCGCGGGCGACCGCGGAAGCACGCCGCCGGGGAAACCGCCGAGCGCACAACCCGCAAACCGGCTGCCGTCGGAACTCTCACCCGGACGAAAAGCCTCCTCGCCGCCGCCCTGAAAGTCTGGGAGTTGAAGCAGCGCGGTTACGGCAGCCCGTAGGGCTTCCGCACGCGTCGCCAAGCGCCTACGGCCAGCAGGCCGCCGAGGCCGAGCGAGAATAACGCCCAGACCGACGGTTCGGGCACCACGCTAGCACGCAGATTCAACTGCACCGCCGAGAGGCTGGTCGTGCCGCTCGCATTCGTGCTCGAGGGCGACAACCGGATCTGACCGGTGTAATTGCCGAGCATCCGGGCACTGTCGAAGCTGACGGAAGGTTCTACACTCGCGCCCGGCGCCAGATTGCTGAAGGGCGCCGCACCGGAAACGAGGAAAGCGTTGATCGCGGTGAGATCAAAAGTGCCGCCTAACGAATCCTGAAAGACCATGTCGTGCAGGAAATTCTGCACTGCAATCATCGCCATGTAGAGACCGCTGTTCTGCTGCACGGCGCCGAAGTCGAGCGTGAAGAGCGTCGCGCTCTGCATCGTGAGCGTGGCGGAGCCGGAGCGGAAGAGAACGATCGGATCGGCGAAGAAATTGACCTGACCGGTGATGTTGACCGTCTGCGAGGGAAGGTTGGTGTTGGCGAGCCCGCTCGTGCCCGTGCCGTTCGAGACAAACGTGATCGTGGCCGTGCCGTTTTTGTTGCCCGCGGTCGCGGAATTGATTCCAACAGTGAGCCCAGTGCTGGTCGAGCCCGGAGCGAGCAAAGCAAACGAGCCGCTCGCGGTCGCTCCCCCGGTGGTCGAACCAATCGCGCCATCGAGCCGCTCCGAGAAGCCGTCGTTGGCGACGGAGTTCGTGATGCTCAGCGCCTGGCTCGGCGTGTCGCCAATGTGCACAACGCCGAAACTAACCGGCTCCGGCGTGTGAGCGCTCGGGCTGGCATAGCGGAAGACGTTGCCAGTCACGTTCACGGTCTGCGAGGCGAGGGTCGTTTGGCCGAGGTTGCTCGAGCCGTCGCCGTTGCTCCGCAGACCGATGCTGGCAGTGCCGCTCTTGTTTCCCGCGCTTAGGGTGCTGATGCCGACAACGAGACCGGTGTTGTTCGTCGCGCCGGGAAGAAGGCCCGTGAAGGAACCGCCGTTCGTCGTCACCCCACCGGTCGCGCCGCCGATCGTCGCGTTCAGCGACTCGGAGAAGCCATCGTTCGGCACGTTATTCGTGAGGCTGAGCGCCTGACTGGGCGCGGTGTCGCCGACGTGGAAGTTACCGAAGTTCACCGGCTCCGGCGTGTGCGCAGTAGGACTCGCATAGCGGAAGGCCGCGCCAGTGATGGCGAGATTCTGGTCCTGCACGTTGTCGAAGTTGTTGATTAGACGAATGACCTGGCCGCTCAGCCCGCCGGCGCTGCTCGGATCAAAAGTGACACCGAAGTTGCCGGTGTTCGCGCCGAGCGCGAGCGGGCCGAAATTCCCTGCGTTCACGCCGACGCCACTGAGCCGGCCATCGGTGATGTTGCCCCCGTTGACGTTTGTCTGGCGCGCGCCACGGAGAGAAGGGCCTGTCGTGCCGGTGTTGTTGATCGCGTAATTCAGTGTGGCAATCGGATCGCCGACGTGGAAATTGCCGAAGGCGAGCACGGGAGTAACGGTGGTGCCGCCGGTCACGTTCCCGGTCACGCTTTGGTTGACGTTGCCGGCCGCGTTGATCGGCCCAGTGCCAGTGACGTTAGCGCGTGGGTTGAAGCTGTTCCCGCTGCCGAAGTTCGCGTTCGTGTAATCGCTGGCGACGCTGAAAGTGTTGCTGCCCAGCGCGAGCGTGCCGTTCTGGTTCAAGATGCCGGCACTGCTCGCGGTAGTCCCGCCGCTCACATTGAGCGTCGCGCTCGGCGCAACCGTGATCGTGCCACCGGTGCCTTGAACTCCTTGGCTAAAGGAAAGCGTCCCGCTATTCGCGTTGAGCGAGCCGCTGTTTGTAAACGCAACCTGCATCAACGTCGTGCCCGTGCCGGCGGATTTGGTAAAGGTCCCGGCGTTGTTAAACTGCGTGAGCGCGCCGCCCTGATTGAAGAGCCAGTTGCCGTCGAAACTGTTGGTGAAAGTTGAGCCAACAACGTTGTTAAAGATCGCGCCGAGGCCTGCCGCGATGTCGCCCGAGTTCCAAAGGGCGTTGCCATTGTTGTTCAGCGTGCGCGCGGTGAATGTCTTCGTGACACCATTCAAGGTGAGACCGCCGTTTGCGTTCGTGCTGCCGGTGCCGCTCATCGTGCCGCCGCTCCAGATAAGCGCACCGGTGTCGGTGAAGATGCCCGTGCCAGTGAGCGTGCCGGACGAGAGCGTGGTCGCGCCGCTCGTGCTGGTGGTGCCATTAAAGGTGGCGGTGCCGCCATCGATGAGGAAGTTCGCGCTGTTCGTCTGCGTGCCGGTGAAGGTGGTGTTCGCCGAGGTCATTTGG
>JBKJKL010000106.1:0-3408 GCA_046597485.1 Chthoniobacterales bacterium | reverse complement strand
AGCACGGACACTGCTTGAACTGGCCACGCACCCCTGCATTTTCCGCACGATGATTCACCCACGGTATTCGAGCCTTCGTCGCCCCTGGCGGCTCTGGACGGTTGTGCTCCTTTGCCTCGCGAGCACCGCGGTGGCGGCTCCGGCAAAAAAGAAAAAGCACACCACCCCCAAGAAGGTGGATCAATTCGAAGCCGTGCGCGCGTTGCCGGTCAACCCGGCCGAGGCGGCGGTCTCCGCACCAGGCCACGCGCCCGCGACCCGCGCCAAGGCTGTCATCGTGATCGATGCGCGCAGTGGCGAAGTTTTGTATGAGAAAAATGCGGACGCGCCGCGCGCTGCCGCCAGCACGCAGAAGCTCCTCACTGCCCTGATCGTAGCGGAACGCGGCTACCTCGACCGCTCAGTGACGGTCGCGCCAATCGATACCTACGCCGAGCCGACGAAGCTGAACATCAAGCCGGGCGACAGCTACCCGCGTCTCGACCTGCTGCGCGCCTTGCTCGTAAAAAGCGCGAACGACGTGGCGCGCTGCCTGGCGCGCGACTCCGGCGGGAGCATCGAAGATTTCGCCGAGCTGATGAACGCGAAGGCGCGCTCGTTAGGCGCGACCCATTCGAATTTCGTCAACCCGAACGGTCTGCCCATTCCCGGCCAGTACTCGACCGCGCGCGACCTGTCGCTCATCGCCCGCGCCGCCTATGCAAACCCGACGATCCGCTCAATCGTCTGCCTGCCGAACATCGTCTTCCGCTACGCAGATGGCCGGACGCGTGAGCTCGAGAACACAAACAAGGTCCTGAAGCGTTTACCGTTCTGCAATGGGATGAAGACCGGTTACACCGACGCTGCGGGACATTGCCTTATCTCGAGCGGCACGCGCCCGGGCCGTGATGTGATCGCGGTGGTGCTCGGCGACCCGAAAGGCGGCCAGATCTGGGCCGACTCCGCCGCGCTCCTCTCGTGGGCGCTCTACATGTAGGCCGCCTTGGCCTCTCCGACGGAACTAGAGACCGCTGGCCGCGTTCGTGCGTAAGAGCGGCGTCGGCAGCAAGCTAGGATTACGCGCCGGGTCCACGCTGCGCGTGACCGGCACATCTTCCGGACCTTCCGCGGGGGGCATCGGTTCGCCGGGGGAATTCGGCACCGTATCGTTCTGCGCGAGCAGCCGGGTGGTGAGGTTTGCACGGCGAGCGCCGTTATTTGCCGCCGTCGGTGCCGTTTGGCATGCGGCCAGCAATGAACCAGCGAGGATGCAGGTGAGGATTTGGGTCTTCATGTCGATCTCCTTCCGGCAGGTTTCCAGTCGCTGCCGACAATTTGGACAGTACGACAACTAAAAATCGGCCGACAAGTACGATGTTTGCTAAACGTTTCTGCGACTCACTTCTGCGAAAATCGCGTCGCTAATTGCTACGCGAACCGCGCCAGGATCGGCCGTAAATTCTCGAGCGTCTTCGCCGGCCAGAGCTTCCGCTCCGTGACGAGCGAATGCGTGAGCGCAGAATGCTCCGGCCAGTTTGGCTCCGTCGGCAGATGCGGGATGACAGCGGTCAGTAGCTTTTTCGCGGTCTCCGCATTCGCGAGCAGATGACCGAAGACCGCGTCGGCGGTGACCGGTTCTTCCTCCACTTTCCAGCAATCGTAGTCTGTGATCATCGCCATGGTGGCGAGCGCGATCTCCGCTTCGCGGGCCAGCTTCGCTTCCGGCAGGTTCGTCATCCCGATGACGTCGAAGCCGTGGCGACGATTTAATTCTGATTCCGCGCGAGTCGAGAAAGCGGGGCCGTCCATGTTCACGTAAGTGCCGCCGTTGTGGAAACGCACGCCGGTTTCGGTGGCTGCTTCCGCGAGCAACGTCCGCAGTTTCGTCGAGATCGGTTCGGCGAAAGAGACATGGGCCGCGATGCCTTTGCCGAAAAAGGTGTGGTCGGCACGCTGGCTCGTCCGGTCGTAAAACTGGTCGGGCAACACCACATCACGCGGCGCGTACTCCTCCTGCAGGCTGCCGACTGCCGTCACGCAGATAATCCAGCGGACGTTCAGCGAGCGGAGCGCCCAGATGTTCGCTCGGTGATTCAGCTCGTGCGGGAGGATGCGGTGCCCGCGCCCGTGCCGTGGCAAAAAGTAAATCTGCCGACCGTGCATTGTCCCGCCGAGAAGCGCATCGGAGGGCGCGCCGAAGGGCGTCTGGACCTGGTGTTCCGTGGGATTCTCAACGCCCTCCATCTGGTAAAGGCCGCTGCCGCCGATAATGCCGATTGCCGGCGCCTGCTCGTTCATGGGCGGCGATTAAATCGGCGTGGGCGCGCCTTGGGAAGGGGAAACTCGAACGCATGGCGCGACCGGGGTGCCTGTGCCACTGTTGCCTCCCGCCGATGCCGAAATTCTTCATTAAGACATACGGCTGCCAGATGAACGAACGCGACTCGGAGCAGGTGGCGCATTCGCTCGTCGATCGCGGCTACGAAGCAGTCGCGAACGAAGCGGAGGCAGACGTCGTCCTGCTGAACACCTGCAGCGTGCGCGACATGGCCGACCAGAAGGCGCTCGGCAAAATGGGGATGATGGGTCGCCTGGCGCGGCAGCGGCCGGAAACCGTCTTCGGTTTTCTCGGCTGCATGGCGCAGGCGCGCGGCGAATCTCTCTTCGACGGCCTGCCCCATCTCGACCTCGTCGTCGGGACGCAAAAGTTTCATCGCGTAGCCGACTACGTGGAAGAGGCGCTCGAGAAAAAGCGGACCCGCCGGATGGACGATCTTCGCTCCCCGATTTGCGACACCGCCGCGGAAGCCGGCTCGCAGGCGAGCATCCGCGAGCAGCAGGTCGCACCGCGACAGGCGACTGCGTTTGTCTCGATCATGCAGGGCTGCAACATGCACTGCACTTTTTGTATCGTGCCGCGGACCCGCGGTGCGGAACGTAGCCGTTCGATCGAGGAGATCGTGCGCGAGGTGCGCGGCCTCGTCGCGCGCGGCGTGAAGGAAGTGACGCTCCTCGGCCAGATCGTAAACCTCTACGGACGGCATGAGTTTCCGACGGTGAACGGGAAGAGCCCGTTCGTGCAGTTGCTCGAAGCGGTCCACTCCGTCGAAGGACTCGCCCGATTGCGCTTCACTTCGCCGCATCCAATCGGCTTCCACGCCGACCTCGTGCACGCTTTCGCCCAACTCCCGAATCTCGCGGAGCACGTCCACCTTCCCGTGCAGTCCGGATCGAATCGCATCCTGAAGGCGATGCACCGTCCCTACACGGCAGAAAAATACGCCGCCATCGTCGAGCGACTGCGCGCGGCGCGGCCAGAGATCGCGATCACGACGGATGTCATCGTCGGTTTTCCTGGTGAGACGGAAGAGGATTATCGCGCCACGCGCGACTTGGCCGCGCAGCTCCAGTTCGATAACGCTTTCG
>JBKJKL010000454.1:0-4521 GCA_046597485.1 Chthoniobacterales bacterium | reverse complement strand
ACGAGGGAGAGACTCAGACGACGAGGAAGAGGGAGGCTCAGTATTCGCGCTCTAGCAGGTGGCTGCCGATCGCGCGCAGCATCTCTGCCCGCGCGCCGAAAGGCTCGAGGGCGGCGTTCGCTTTTTGCGTGAGCCTTTTCGCCTCGCGGCGCGAAGCGTCAAGGCCGATGACCGACGGGTAGGTCGCCTTCTGCGCGGCGACATCTTTGCCCGCGCTCTTCCCCAATTTCTCGGAAGTCTGGGTGACGTCTAGGATGTCGTCGATCACCTGGAAAGCCAGGCCTAACGAGTGGCCAAAGTCGCCGATGGCGCCCAGCTCCTTCGGGTTCGCGTTCGCGCTCATCGCGCCGAGCCGCACAGAAACCGCCAGCATCGCAGCCGTCTTGTTCTCATGAATGTAACGGAGTCCGGCGCGGTCGACCGGCTTCCCTTCGCCCTCGAGATCGGCCACCTGCCCGGCGATCAGCTTCCGGCTGCCAGCCGCGACCGCGAGTTCGTGCAGCATGTCACGCAGTGTGTGGCGGCGGGTGGGCATCGCCTGCGTCGCGATTTCAAATGCGATCGTGAGCAGCGCGTCGCCGGTCAGGACGGCGACGCCTTCGCCGAAGACCTTGTGCGAAGTTGGCCGGCCGCGGCGCAGATCGTCGTTATCCATGCTCGGCAGGTCGTCGTGCACGAGCGAGTAGGTGTGAATGCACTCGACCGCGCAGGCGAGCGGGAGCGCGGGCTTCGTCGCGCCCCCGCAAGCTTCAGCGGCCGCGAGGCAGAGGATCGGGCGGAGCCGTTTGCCGCCGGCAAAAAGGCTGTAGCGCATCGCATTGTGGATGGTCGCGGGCCGGGTCGACTCCTTTGGCAAAAATCGGTTGAGGGCGCGGTCCACCTCTTTTTGCCGGGCGGCGAGATACGCTTTCAAGTCCATCGCTGCCGACTCTCAGAACGCGACGCGCAGTTCGCAATCGCAATCTGAGTGCGAAGGTGGCGCGAATGAGAAACGTCGAGGACGAGCTGCGGGCATTCGACGAAGGCCGGGTCGCGCCTGCGGACTTTCCGCACGCGGAGCACCTGCGCTTCGCGTTCGAAATCCTCGCGCGCTGTCCCTTTGGCGAAGCGGCGGAGCGTTTCCGGCGCGGGCTCGGCCACATCGTGCAGCAGGCGGGCAAGCCGGAGCTCTACCATGCGACGATCACGGTCGCCTTCCTCGCCTTGATCGCGGAGCGACGCGCAACCTCGGCCGCGCTGGACTGGCCGACTTTTATCGCCGCCAATCAGGATCTGCTGAACAAGGATGTGCTCCTGCGTTGGTATTCGCAGGAGCAACTGCAATCTCGGCTCGCCCGCGCGACGTTCTGCCTGCCGCATTCGCGCGGGGCGGGTGATTAAGAAAAGGGTCGCTGCGGTGTCTGACTCCATGAGGAAACAGATGAATGCAGCCCTTCTTTACCGGCCCGGAAATCCCTGGAGAAGCTGGAGCGCGTTCGCGGCGGCGATCGTCATCCATCTTGGTGCGCTCGCGCTCGCCGGTCGCGCACCCGAATCTCCCGCAAGGGTCGTTTTGCCGTCCGACCCATTTGTTGAATTCGTCGACGACCTGCGTCCGGAAACTTCTCCATCGGAAACACCGGAGGAAGCACCACCGGCTCCGCCCCCACCGGTCACGGAAGACTCGTGGGTGTCGGAGGAGCGCCTGACTCCTCCGCTCGTGCCTCGATCGATCCCATCCCGGATCCAGCCTCCTTCGCGGCCCCCGCCTTCCGGCACGCCGCAAACCGGGAGGGCTTTCGCGCTGAACGCGCCGCGCCCGGAGTATCCGTATGAAGCGCGGCGCCAGCATCTGACCGGCTCGGGAATTGCCACCTTCACGGTCGACGGAGCGGGCAACGTGCTTGCGGTCGCGATCTCGCGCAGCACCGGGAGCCCGATCCTCGATCAGGCTGCGCTCGCTGGTTTTCGTCGCTGGCGATTTCGGCCGGGAACACCGGCGCGGGTCCAGACGCCAGTGACGTTCACGCTGACAGGGGCAGCGTTTTAAGGGCAGAATGCACTCCCTGGCCGCGACGGCTTTCTTGGAAATGGAATCTGACTTTGCCGAATTGATGCGCCGTTTCGAGCGACCTCTCCTGCAGTATGCAGCGCGCATCACCGGCGACCGCGAGCGGGCGCGTGACGTAGTGCAGGAAACGTTTGTGCAGCTGCAGCGCAGCCCGCGCGCGCAGGTCGATCACGCGCCGGCGAAATGGCTTTTTACTGTCTGCCGCAACCGCGCGCTCAACGTTTGCCGGAAAGAACGGCGGCTGAGTTTTCTCGATGACGATTTGCTCGCGCGCCGCATTACGGAGGAGGCTTCGCCTAACGAGCAGTTGGAGCAAAAGGAGGCGCGCGGTTTTCTCCGGCAGATCATCGAGACGCTCCCGCCGCGGCAGCAGGAATTGCTGCAGCTGAAGTTCCAGAATGATCTTAGCTACGCGGAGATCGCGGAGATCACGCAGCTCTCGGTCGGCAACGTCGGCGTCACCTTGCACAACGCGCTCAAGACACTTCGGCAGCGCTACGCAGAGGCCGCGCGCGACTTCGTTCCTTTTCCACCCCGACGCACCACATGAAAATCAATCTCGACGATCCGAACCTGACTGCCTTCGCCTTGGGCGAACTCTCCGGCGAGGCCGCGGCTGCGATCGAGCGCGCCGTCGCGGATTCGGCCGACGCCCGCGCTTACGTGGAGGAAACGCGCGTCCTCGCCGGCCTGCTGCGCGCGGATTTCCGCGCCGACCTGCGCGAGACGAAACCGCGTAGCATCATGCCGCTCGCGCAGCCGCGCAGTTTTTGGTCGGACTCGCGCTGGCTTTCCACTTCTGTGGCCGCACTGCTCGCGGTGGTCGCGTTACTTGCCGCCGTCTTGCTCTCCGACCGCGCGAATAATCCGCGCAATTTGGCGGCGAAGAAAACGGGCGCGGACCTGGAGGTGGAGATGCAATTCGAACCGCACGGATCAGCTGCCGCGCCATCTGCGGGAACGGCCGCGTCAGGGCGTGGAGCCGGCGTCTTTCAGGCAGCGGCGGCGCATCCGATTTCGAGTCTGCCGCTGCGCGCGGGGAGTGCGTCGTATGCGAAGGCGCGGGCGGCGATCGAGGCCGGCGTGCTGCCGGCGCGCGATGATGTGCAGGTCGAAGAGTTGGTGAATTTTTTCCGGTATGATTACCCGCCGCCCCAGGGCGACGAGTCGTTTTCGATCAAGCTGGAAATCGCGGCCTGCCCATGGGCACCGGAGCATCAACTGGTACGGATCGGACTGCGCGGCCGCTCTTTACCGGGGAACGAGAACGCGGTCATCGCCCGCGACGTGCGGGCTGAGGTGGAGTTCGTGCCGACGCGCGTGCAGGCCTGGCGGCTGATCGGTTATGAGCAGCAATCGGCTGCGGGTGGCGACGACGGCGCCGAGATCAAAGCGGGGCACACCGTGACGGCGCTTTACGAGGTGGTCCCGCAGCTGCTCGGACCGGGCGAACGCGCCGCTGACAGTGAAGAAGCGCCGGTGCTGCTGAGCGTGGCATTCCATTACGTGGAACCGGCCAGCGGGCGAAACGGAGCGATGAGAGCTGCCGGACGGGCGGTCGCCGTGGCCTCAGATGATCAGAAATTCGCGGCGGCTGTGGCGGAGTTCGGCCTGATTCTGCGCGGAGGCGACGGCTCGTTCGACCGCGTCGTGGCGTGGGCGAGCGCGGGTCTGGGGCGGGACGCGGATGGGGCGCGGGCCGGCTTCCTTGAGATGGTCCGAAAGGCGCAGCGCCTAACGAACGGCTAAAGATTTTCTGCCGCGATCGCGGTCCGGCGCGGCCTCACCTGCATGGCGAGGAAAGCACCAAGGAGCAGGATGGCGGCGCTGACGAGCTGAGCGCTGGTGAGACGTTCGCCGAAGATCCAGGCGGAGAGGCCGAGGGCGGCCGCTGGGCAAACAAGCTGAAGCGTTTGCGAAAGGGCGACGCCGAGCTCGCGGATCGCAATGTAGTAGAGGACGTGCGCTAGGCTGATGCAGAGGAGCGCGGAGATGATCAGGATCGCATTGACGTGGGCGGTCGAGTGGAGCGGGGTCGCGAGGTTGCCGAACCACAGAGTGAGCGGTAGGAGCAGGACCGACGTGAAGAGACTAATCGCGCCGAAGCTGCGGATGGGACCGAGCTGCGCGGAAGGTCGTTTCACAAGGACGCTGTAGGCCGCCCAGGAGAGCGAGGCGAGGGCGGCGATCGCGACCCCGGCAAGCGGGACGTGGCCCAGGTGGGTGCCGGGTTGAAACCAAAAGACGCCGACGGCGCCGGACATCCCGAGGAGGGTGCCGAGCTGGAAGCGCCATTGCCGGATGACCCAGCGCTCTTCCGGGAAAAAAATGAGCGCGAGGATGGCGGTGATGATGACCGACGTGCGCAAGAAAATCGCGAAGACACCGGGCCCGATGTAGAACAGCGCGACCACCTGCGCGATCTGGTGGATCACGTTCGGGAGCGCCGCGATGAAGCAGGCGCGGAGGAG
>JBKJKL010000319.1:0-5524 GCA_046597485.1 Chthoniobacterales bacterium | reverse complement strand
AAATCGTGACTGCTGGCGGACGTGTCCTCGCGGTTTCAGCTCTTGGCGAGGACGTCCCGGACGCGCGTCGCCGCGCTTACGAAGCAGTGGCGATGATTCAATTCGAGGGCGCACATTATCGCCGAGACATTGCCCTGCGTTCTGCGGCTGGTAACGTCGCGACGCTTTGATGCTCCGGTCGCTCCTCTGGTTTTCCTTCGCGCTCTCGCTTGTCGCGCGCGTCGCTGCGGCGCCGTCACCTTCCCCCTCGCCGTCCCCGAGCGCGACGCCCGCGCCAACGCCGACGACGGACGAGGTCGTCAACGCCATGCCCGGGGCCGATCTGCAGCAGGCGATCCAATTGTTGAAGTCGAATTACATCAAGCCCGAGGCCTTGAACGAGACGGAAGTGCAGCGCGCCACGCTGAGCGGTTTGCTCGAGCGCCTTTGGCCGGGCGCTATGCTCCTGCCGGAAAAGGCGTCCGCGCCTAACGAGTCGACCAATCCCTTCCACGGCGAATTGCTCGAGAACCACATCGGCTATCTGCGCCTCGGCGCCTTGACCACGCCGAACCTGCAGGCGCTCGATCGCGAACTGCAGAACCTTCGCGCCAAGAAAGCCGACGCCATCCTGATCGATCTGCGCGCCAGTCCGGCGACGAACGACTTCGCGCTCGCGGCCGAATTTGCGAAGCGCTTCGTGGCGAAGGGCAAGCCGCTCTTCGCTCTCCGGCGCGCGAACACGAAGAGCGAGCGCGCTTTCGCGAACGACCGCGACCCAGGCTTCGACCGACTCATGATCGTGCTGGTCGATGCCGAGACTGCCGGCCCGGCCGAGGCAATCGCGGGTGCGCTCCGCCTGCAGAACCGCGCCATGATCATCGGCTTGCCGACGGCCGGCCAGGCCGTGGAATTTTCCGATCTGCCATTGAATGGCGGCCGCGTCTTGCGCGCCGCGGTGGCCGAGGCCGTCTTGCCGGACGGCCATTCATTATTTCCCGGCGGGGTGAAGCCCGACCTACCGGTCGAGATGCCGCTGGGCGACAAGCGGACCGTCTTCGCGCAGAGCGCGGAAAAGGGCGTCGGGCCCTTCGTCTTCGAAGCGGAGCGGCCGCATTTGAATGAGGCCGCCTTGCTCGCGGGACGGAACCCCGAGATCGAAGCCGCGGAGGCCGCGCAGCGCCGGCGGAACGGGCCGCCCGAGAAACCGCTCGTGCGCGACCTTGTCCTACAGCGCGCGCTCGACGTCATTACCTCGCTCGCGATCTACCAGCAG
Organism: Chthoniobacterales bacterium; assembly: GCA_046597485.1. GTDB lineage: Bacteria > Verrucomicrobiota > Verrucomicrobiia > Chthoniobacterales > UBA10450 > JACCTI01. Next base: position 4,269 of record JBKJKL010000319.1, on the reverse strand, counting down.
CCCTAGCGGTCGCGTTTTGCCTGTCCCGCGGTCCGAGATTGATTAGCATCCTCGCTGCCCGTGAATCCGCTCGAAGAACGCATCGGTCATAAGTTTCGGAATTCGCTCCTGCTTGCGGAAGCGATGACGCATCCGAGCCTCGGCCACGAGACGCAGCGGCATCATTTCGATAATCAACGGCTCGAGTTCCTGGGCGACGCGGTTCTCCAGCTCATCATCACGGAGCATCTCTTCACCAAATTTCCGCGCGAACCGGAAGGCCGGCTGACGAAGCTGCGCTCGCGACTGGTTTCGCGGGAAGCGCTCAAGCGGCACGCGCTGCGGCTCGGACTGGGTCAATTTCTGATGATGGGCCGTGGCGAGGAGGCCTGCGGCGGGCGTGATCGGACATCGACGCTCGCGGACGCCTTCGAGGCGCTGCTCGGCGCGGTTTATCTCGATACCGACCTCGCGACAGCGCGGCGTTTTGTTCTCGCCCTCGCGAGCGAAGAGATGGAGGAGATCGAGCACGAGCCGATCGACGTGAACCCGAAGGGGCGGCTGCAGGAAACGCTACAGGCCATCTCGCCGCGGAGCCCAGTTTACGAGACGATGTCGGAGAGCGGACGTGAGCACGAGAAGAGCTTTATCGTGCGCGTGATCTGGGAAGGGATGCTCCTCGGCGAAGGCGAAGGCCGGAGCAAAAAACAGGCGGAAACCGCGGCCGCGCTGATCGCTTTGCAAACGCGCGGCTGGGAGCAGCAGCCGGCCGAACAAGCGCCGGCGGCGAGCAGCTAGAGCGGTTTAAGGAAAAAAGTAGCCGCTGGACCGTCTTTTTCTCGGGTAGGGTGGGCGTCTCGCCCGCCGGTTTCGGCGTCTCGCCGAAACGAATTTCCTTCTCCGCCCGAGAGGCCGCGACGCAGGATGCATCGCTCGGCGGGCGGGACGCCCACCCTACCCGAGACGCCGCCAACGGCCCGGCTGCGACATTTCTTAAACCGCTCTAAACCCGCACGCCGCCTTCAGGCGCCGAAACGCGCTGCCGTCTCCTCTCGCTGCTTGCGCAACTTGGCCGGCAAATCCGAGCCGAGGGTGGCGAAGAATTCCTCTTGCGAAGCGAGCTCCTTTTTCCACTCCTCCGGCTTCACTGAGAGCAACTCATCCATCTTCGCGCCGTCCATTCCACTCAGTCCCTTCAGATTTAGATCGTCCGTCTTCGGGAGCGCGCCGATGGGCGAGTCCACTGCCTCCACCCGACCAGCGACGCGGTCGAGGACCCACTTCAAGACGCGCATGTTATCGCCGAAACCCGGCCAGAGGAATTTGCCGTCCGCGCCTTTGCGGAACCAGTTCACGTGGAAGATGCCGGGCGGGTTTTTCAGACGCGGGCCGATCTCAAGCCAGTGCTGGAAGTAATCGCCCATGTTGTAACCGCAGAAGGGGAGCATCGCCATCGGGTCGCGCCGCACCTGGCCGACAGCGCCGGTCGCGGCCGCAGTCGTTTCGGAGCCCATGGTCGCACCGACGTAAACGCCGTGCTCCCAGCTGCGCGCCTGGAAAATGAGCGGCATGGTGTCGCTGCGGCGGCCGCCAAAAATGATCGCGCTAATCGGCACGCCTTCGCCTTTCTCCACGTTCGGATCGAGGACGGGGTTGTTCCTCATCGGCACGGCGAAGCGGCTATTCGGATGGGCCGCTTTCTCTTTCGAAGCCGGCGTCCAGTCGTGACCCTTCCAGTCGATCGCATGCTGCGGCGCGTCGCCATCCTTGCCTTCCCACCAGACGTCGCCGTCATCGGTCAGCGCGACGTTCGTGTAGAGCGTGTCGTGCTCGATCGATTTCATGGCGTTCGGATTCGACCTGTAGCTCGTGCCCGGGACGACGCCGAAGTAGCCGTTCTCCGGGTTGACCGCGTAGAGCCGACCGTCGTCGCCGATCTGCATCCAGGCAATGTCGTCGCCGATGGTCGTGATCTTCCAGCCCTTGAATTCATCCGGCGGAATGAGCATGGCGAAGTTCGTCTTGCCGCAAGCACTCGGGAACGCAGCCGCGACATAGCGCTTCTCCCCTTCCGGCGATTCGACGCCGAGGATGAGCATGTGCTCGGCGAGCCAGCCTTGCTTGCGCGCGAGGTAGGAGCCGATGCGCAGGGCGAGGCACTTTTTCGAAAGGAGCACATTGCCCCCGTAGCCGGAACCGACGGAGATGATGGTGTTGTCCTGCGGGAAGTGGCAGATGAGCCGGCGGTCCGGGTTTACATCGAGGAGCGAGTGCGTTCCGCGGTTCCACTCGCCGCCCTTCGTCCGCTCGAGGCGCTGGACGGCGATGTCGCCCATCCGAGTCATGATGCGCATGCTGAGCACGACGTAGATGGAGTCGGTGATCTCGAAGCCGACCTTGGTCAGCGGCGAATTCGGCGGGCCCATGATGTAGGGAATGACGAACATCGTCCGCCCCGTCATCGCGCCCTTCAGCATCTCGTTCAGCTTCGTGTAGGTCGCCGCTGGCTCGGCCCAGTTGTTTGTCGGACCGGCTTCCTCTTTCGTCGGGGTGCAGATAAGGGTGAACTGCTCGACCCGTGCGACGTCGTTCTGGTTCGAACGGTGCAGGTAGGAGCCGGGCACCTTTTTCTCGTTCAGCTTCTGCACCACGCCGAGACGTTCGGCTTCGCCTAACAAGTAATCGTTTTCCCGCTTCGAGCCGTCGCACCAGAAGATGTTTTCCGGCGTGGCCAGCGACTGCACGGAGTGCACCCAATCCAGCACCTGCTGATTCGTCGGCTTCTGGTCGCCGATTCCGTGCGGCGGGTGAATGGCGGGTGCGAGATTGTCCATTGTTTTTCCGGTGAAGGTTCTGCGAAGGGCGACTGCGGAGCGTTCATTTTCGCTACGGCCTCCGATTGGCCAAGAGAATTTTCGCGCGAGAAGTGCGGCTTGCACGCGCCAAACGCGCGCCGTTTATTCCGGCATGTTTGGAGTCACGACATCGGATGATTACAAGCCGGTGACGTGGGTCGGAAGGTATCCGGTCGATTTCACAAGCATCCTGGTCGCGGTCCACGCGATCGCCACCATCGTCGGCACGCTCCTCATCGCGACCCGCCAGGGCTGGTTGGTCAATGGGCTCCTCTTCGACAGTGCCGAGGTCCTCGGCGCAGGGCACCTCTGGCAGCTCGTCACCTATGCTTTCGTTCACCAGCCTACGCTTTGGCTGGCGATCGATCTGCTCATGCTCTTCTTCTTCGGGCGCGAGGTGGAGAAATTCATCGGGCGGCGCGGGTTCATCGTCCTCTATGGGTTGCTCGTCGTGGTGCCGAGCCTTTTTCTCACGCTTTACGGGTTGGCGGGCCGCGTCGTTTACGGCGACTCCGCCGCGGTCCACTTCGGCGTTTTCGTGGCCTTTGCCGCCATTTACCCGGGTGTGGAACTCATCTTTCGCATCCAGGCAAAATGGATCGCGGTCGTCTTCGGCGCGATTTCCGTCCTGCAATTGCTCGCCGCCAATGCTTGGCCGCAGCTTTGCGCCTTCCTCCTCAGCGTGGCGGTTGCGATCGTTTACATTCAGACTCGCGGCCTCGGCCCCGAGCTCGCTTGGTGGAGCGCGCTGAAGGAAAAAGTGCAGCCGAAGCCGAAGTTTAAAGTCGTCCCGCGCGCCAGCCAGCGCCGCACGGTCGAACCCGAAAACGTGCACGAGTCGATCGATCCCTTGCTGGAGAAAATCTCAAAGTCCGGGATCAATAGCCTGACTGCGAGCGAGCGCCGCGCTCTCGACCGCGCGCGCAATCAGCTCCTTAAGAAAGGGCAGTAGCGCGGCGGCTTTTTCAGGCGAGGAGGAGCGATCCTTCGCGGAGAATCTGCACGAACTCCGCCGCAGTCGTCGCTTCCATCAAGGCCGTGCGTGTCGTTTTTTCTTTCGTCAGCCGCGCCAGTCCGCCCACGCAGACGAGGTAATCCGTCACCATCCGCTGCGGAACCGCGATCAGGAAGATTAGGTGGGCGCGCTCGCTGGCGCCGGGAAATTCCACCCCGTCGCGGCTGCGGCCGATTCCGAGCAAAATCTCCTTCGCCAGCTCCGTCCGCGAATGCGGCAGGGCGACGCCGTCGCCGAGGTAGGGGGTGGTGACCCGCTCGCGCATCCGCACTTCGGCGAGAAAATTCTCCGGCTCGCGCAGCTTCGTTTCGCCGCTCAGGGTCGCGACGATTTCCGGCAGCGCGTCCTCGAAGGATCGCGCGTGCAGGTCGAGCACGACCTGCCCTTCATCCAAAACATCCGCCAGCACGACAGCCATAA
>JBKJKL010000108.1:0-4296 GCA_046597485.1 Chthoniobacterales bacterium | reverse complement strand
GATTCGGTTGCCATGCACTTGCTCCGCAGTCATGAACGGCCGCCCGCCGAAACCAATCGCTGCGCGCACCTGCGCGTGCACGGCGTCGAGTCGGCGGAGCGCCTCCGCCTTGTCGGTCTTTACGTCGAGCCCCGCGAGGCGCTGGGTAAAGCCATGCGCGAGGCCCTCCTGCCTAACGAGTGCTGGAAACTGCTCGAACGGGAGCGTCGCCACAGGGACGCTACTTTCCGCCGCCAACGCGGCTGCGGCCATTGACATTTACCGGCTCGCGCACGCCGGCATGATTGAGGGGCAACGGCGTCGGTTTCGGGGCCGGGGTTGGAGCAGGATCAGTCTTCAGCTTCTGCCGGGTCCGCGGCTCGTCGAGTTGGTTCGCGTAGGCGATTTCGCTCGCGGTCACCCGATCGAACTCGGCCATGGCGGCATTGTATTGGTAAAGCGCCTGCAAGCTGATCGACTGCGCGCGCGTCACTTCCACGCGAGCGTTAAGCACTTCGAGCTGCGTGCCAGCGCCGGCTTGCAGCCGCGCGGTCGAGAGCCGGAGCGCTTCATCAGCCTGGCCGACATTCTGTCGCTGGCTGCGGATGAGCTCCGCGCTCCGCACCAAATTGGAATAAGCCTGCTGGACCTCGAGCTCCACCTGCCGGGCCGCGTCATCGAGGGTAATCTTCGATTCCTCGAGGAGCGAGCGCGCTTGCTTCAAGCGTCCGTAATTCTGGCCCCAATCCCAAATCGCCCAGCTCCCGCTCGCGCCCACCACGTAGCCGGTGCGCGCGTCGCCCAAATTTTCGCTGATCGGATTGGTGCGCGCATCGGCGCTCGCGGTGGCCCTGATTTGCGGCAGGAAAGCGGAGCGCGCGACGTTCACGTTCTCATTCGTTGCGAGGACGTTGGCCTTTTGCCGTTTAAGCAACGGACGGCGTTCTTTCGCGGCTTGAATGGCCTGGGTGAGTGAGAGTCGGCGCGGCTGCTCTTGCAATTCGCCGACCGCTTCGAGTGGGGCGGCGTCGCCGCGGAGGGGATCGAAATCAAGGCCGAGGGTGCGGGCGAGCTGGATCTGCGCGATGCGGTAGTTGTTCCGCGCACTGATCAGTTCCGGGTACTGGTTCGAGAGCGCGACCTGCGCCTGGAGGACGTTGAAACGCGGCACGGTCCCGGCGTCGAAACGGTTCTGCTGATCGCCCAGCTGGCTGTTGAGCAATTTAACCGATTCCTCCTGCACGCCAATGAGCGCGCGGTCGAGCAGGATGAGATAAAACTGCTGGCGAACGAGCGCGATCACGCCGTCGATCGTATCGCGAAAAGCGAAGTAGCTCGCATCGCGCTGGAAGTCGGCGTTGCGAATCTGGGCAAAGTAACGACCGCCGGAAAAAATCGGCTGGCTCGCCTGAATGCGGAGCACGTAGGAGGTCTGCAATCCGAGCGGACCGGCGCCGCTGCCGGTGCCGATGGTCTGCAGGTGCGGATCGATCTGCGTGACGTCGGCCAGGCCATCGAGCCGCGGAAGGACCTGCCCCCGCATCTCGAGATAGACGCCTTTGGCGCGCTCGATCTCCTGCTTCGCGCGCTGGATGTCCGGGTTGCGCTGGAGCGCCGTCAGGATCGCCTCGTCGAGCGTGTAGCGCGGCGCGCCGTGCACCGCGGCCGTGGTTTTGGTTTCGATTTCATCGCTCCCGGCCCGCGCGAGGCGGAGCGGAGCGAGGCCAAAAGACACGACGACTAGGAATAAAGGAAGCTTACGCATGGGAAGGAGAACACCTGCGACTGGAAGCTGGGATGTTATCCAGCCCGGTCGCATAGTCCACAAGGTTTCCCGCTCTATTGCAGGGCTTATGCCACCGCGCGACGGGGAGTCCTAAGCTGTTGTGCGATTGCTCGTTAGGCGGAAGCGCTCAAGCCGTCCGGGCCGCCCTTCTTCCCGCTCGTGGGATGCAGCGGTTCCGAAATCGCAACGACCGCGGCCGGCCTCTCTCGTTTGCGTAAACTGGAACCGCGCGGGCCTACTTCTTCTGACAGAACGCGTAGACTTTTGTGTAAATCTGCACCCAGGCCCGCTGCTCCTCCGGGGTCAGTTGCGTCATCATCTTCATCAAGTTGCCCACCATGTCCTCGCGCACGCGGCGGACGAGGGCGGTCCCTTTCGCGGTGATGCAGACCATCACCTTGCGCCGGTCTTCCGGCGGATTCGCGCGCGTCACGTAGCCGAGATTTTCCAGGCGCGCGACGAGTCCGCTCGCGGCGGCCGTGGTGTGCCCCATTTTCTGCGCGATCATCGACATCGTCAGCACCTCTTGATGATCGAGCGCGGCGAGGAGAAAATATTGCGGGAAGGAGACGTTCCCTTCCGAAAGCTCGCGCGAGAGGCGAAGCAGGAAGCAGCGCTGCATCGCCATGATCATGTGAGACAACTGCTCGGCGTCTGCGCGATTCACGCCTTCTATCGTCTGGGGCGTGGAGGCGACGGCGGCATTCAAAGCTGGGCACGCTAAAACCGCCATAACGAGTGTCAAACGCGCGACCAGCACACGCCGTTCGTTAATCCCACAACAGCGCAGTGATGCGCTCGTCGGCCGCGACCTCAGCGCCGGGCGCAAGACGCAGCAGCGCATTTGACCGGCTGAGACCAAACAAGGCGTGCGACTCCTGTCGGCCAACCGGAGTAAAGATGCCGCTGCTCACCCGCCCGCGCACGTAGTGCGGGCGATCGCCGAGATTGCTCACTGCGCTGGCCAATCGCGCCTCCACCTGCGCGAGCGACGCCGCCGCCTCCGTCGCGTTCATCAATTTCAAAATCGCCGGCCGAACGAAAAGCAGGAAAGTGACGAAGGCGGACACAGGATTGCCGGGCAGGCCGAAGACCGCGCATTGCCCGAGGCGGCCGAAGAGGAATGGCTTCCCCGGTTTCACCGCTACGCGCCAGAGATCGAGCGAGGCGCCGACCTCGGTCAGGGCGTGCTTCACGAGATCGCGCTCACCGACCGAGACGCCGCCGGTGATGATGATCACATCGCAAGACTGCGCCGCGGAGAGGCTGGTCTGGATGGCGGCGGTGTGATCCGCACAATGCACGCTCGATACAACCTCGGTCCCCAGTTGCTCGAGCAGCGCGCGCAACAAGACGGAGTTCGATTCGTAGATCTGCCCCGGTTGCAACGGTGTGCCCGGCGCGATCAACTCGTCGCCGGTCGAAATCACGGCCGCTCGCACTCTGCCGCCCACCTCGATCGATTCGAGCCCCTGCGAGGCCAGCACCGCCAGCGCGCAGGCATTGATGCGCTCGCCGGCGGAAAGAATCCTCTGCCCTTCCGCGATGTCGCCGCCTCGACGGCGAACAAATTCTCCCGGCTCCATCGCGGTCTCGAGCACCACGTAGTCGCCTTCGCGCCGCGTCTCCTCCTGCATCACGATCGCGTCCGCGCCCGCCGGCAACGGCGCACCGGTAAAAATGCGGACTGCTTCGCCGGGCGCGATGCGCAGGCCGCGGTCCAACGCGGCCGGTTGTTCGCCGACGATCTTTAATCGCGCGCCCGCCTGCGTGCTACTGGCGACGACCGCGTAACCATCCATCGCGGAATTGTCGAAAGGCGGCAGCGCGACGCGTGCGATCACCTCCTCCGCCGCAAAAGCGCCCGCCGCCCGGGCGATCGGCACCCGCCGGGGAGGCAGCGGCGCGAGGTGCGCGAGAATCGTCTCGCGCGCTTCCTCTTCGCTGATCATCGATAGACTCTTTCGCCCCGCTTCGGCGTGCCGCTGACAATGTCCGCGGTGACGAAGGGACGCTTCTTCTCCGGCGTCACCTTGAGCCGCGCGGCCACTCCGGCAGCGGAGATTGCGGTCAGGTCAGTGCCGTTCGCCAGCGGCGCCGCCGTCCCACTCAGGTCGATCAGGACGAAGTGCGACTCCGTGTTCACGACCGAGATCGAGCCGACATAAACCGGAGCGGTGATCGCAGGATTCCTATCCTTCACCGGCATCGTGCCGCAACCGGCAGCGGCGAGCAGCAGCAGCGAGACGAGGCCGCGCAGGCCGGCCGAGCAGCGAGGGTTCGTGAGGCAAAAGGACATCGCGGTGGCTATGTTGACGAGCATCCGCGCGACGCCATAGTCTCGCAACCTGTTGGTGAGGTGGCTGAGTGGTCGAAAGCAACGCTTTGCTAAAGCGTCGTACTCCAAAAGGGTACCGAGGGTTCGAATCCCTCCCTCACCGTGCTTGTGGCCCGGACCGCTGTCTCGCCGTTCCCGGGCGCCGCTTCCGCGACCAGAATCTTGATTTTGTCATTCACGCGCTTCAATCCCG
>JBKJKL010000035.1:0-3346 GCA_046597485.1 Chthoniobacterales bacterium | reverse complement strand
CTCACGGATCGCGCGACGGGACGCCCGGTCAACCTCACTGACTTCGCCGGGAAGATCGTGTTTCTCGAGTGGTTCGCGTGGTGGTGCCCGTTTTGCATCGCGGCGGCCCCGCAGGTGCGCACGGGCATCGTGGACTACTACGCGGCGCGCGGCGGCAATCCCGCCGGCCTCCCGGTAATCCACGTGGCGCTGAATCTCCAGCCGGGCCAGGAGACGGACACGCAGCGGTTCATCAGCGCCTACGGAATCGGCCAGACGCTAAACGATTTCAACCGCGCCGTGGCCGACCGCTTTCAAGCAGGCGGCCAGCCGATCTTCGCAATTATCAATGGCGTCACCAGCTCGGCCAGCCACCGGCAATGGAGCTCGTGTTTACGCAACTCGGCTATGGCTCGACGCAGGCGCCGATCGCGGATTTCCGGCGCGCCATCGACAGCGTGCTTGCTCCGGCGGTCGTCGTGCCACCCGTCGTGACCCCGCCCATCATGACCCCGCCGACCGTGGCCGCGCCGGCTCTCGCCGCCGGGCCGCGCGATCTCACGGTGCGACCGGACCAATTCGCCCAGTTTTTCGCCATCAATTCCGGCGGCATCGCCACGCATGAATGGCGCAAGGACGGTGCGCTCCTGCCCGGCGCGACTGGCGCAGTGCTCACGCTCGCCAACGTGACTGCGGCGCATGCCGGCCGCTATTCGGTCACACTCACCAACACCACTGGCAGCGTTACGAGCACCTCCGCCACGCTCGTGGTCGATGCCGCCGCGACGTCGAGCCTGGCCAATGTCGCGACGCGCGCCAGCGCGGGCACGGGCGCGGAGTCGCTGATCCCGGGTTTCGTGATCTCGGGCGGGCCGAAGACCGTGCTCGTGCGCGCGGCGGGGCCCGCGCTCACCGGCTTCGGCGTCAACGGCGCGCTGGCCGATCCGCGCCTCGAACTATTCTCCGGCAATACCGTGATCGCAACCAACGACGATTGGTCCTCCTCATCCAGTGCCGTCGAAACCGGCGCGGCGGCCGCCCGCACCGGAGCATTTCCCTTTGTCGCCGGCTCCCGCGATGCAGCGCTGCTTGCGACGCTCGCACCCGGCGCTTACACCGCGCGCGTCAGCGGAGCTGGTGCCGAGGCCGGCGTCGCCCTCGTCGAACTCTACGATGCCGACCCACCCGGCGCCACTGGCCGGGGCAGTTTCGTCAACCTCGCCACGCGCGGTGTCGTCGGCGTCGGCGCCAATGTCATGATCCCCGGCTACGTCATTACCGGCACCGCCGCGAAGACACTCCTCATCCGCGCCGCCGGCCCGGCGCTCACGAGCTTCGGCGTCGTCGGTGCCCTCGCCGACCCAGTGCTCACCCTCTTCTCCGGAACGCAACCGCTCTTCACCAACGACAACTGGAGCGAAGCACCGAACCTCGCTCAACTGCGCGCGGCCGCCACGCGAGTCGGAGCGTTCGCGCTCGCCGAGGGCAGCAAGGACGCCGCGCTGCTCGTCACCCTGCCGCCCGGCAGCTACACCGTGCAGGCCGCGGGCGTCGGCGACACCACGGGCGTCGCGCTCGTGGAAATCTACGAAGTGCCGTGAGCAGGCGCCGCGGTTTCGGCCGGTCGCCAACCATCGAGTCTCGATTGCACCAGGTTGATCAAGGTCATGACGCCACCGGTATTCTTGATTTCGTCGGCCGACAACAGCACCTCCAACCGACCGTTTTTTTGCGTCAGAATCAATGGTAGCCTCATGGTCTGAAAATCGGGATGCGCCTGCCAGAACTCCCTACGATGGAAAAATACGACCGGAACTGGCTGAAACTCGATGAAGGTCTTCCATACTTTTAACATCCCCGTCAGGCCAAAGGTGTAGTGGCACAGCGTGCACTGGTAGGTGTGCGGGGAGAAAATTTTATGCGCCCAGTCGTTGAGCGCATTGAAGAAGCCGTCCTCGGCGTTGTAAACCATCAGGATTCGGTCGGGGTGGATGCAGTTCATGTGAATGGGAGTCCTCGCGTGGGACTTTCTTCCCCCGGTCGCTCCACTATTCGCCCACGCCAAAAACGATTTTTCGCGGATCGTCGACCGTTTTGCGGGTGCGAAAAATGCGGTCCCACCACGAGAAGAGCGAACTGTAATTCGAGTCGCATTCGGCGCGGATGATCGAGTGATGCACTTTGTGCAGGCTCGGCGTCACGATCACCGCGCGCAACACGCGGTCGAGCCGCTCGGGTAGCGCGATGTTGGCGTGATGAAACTGCACGACCGTAAACAAGAGCACTTCGTAGAGCGCCAACTCGTCGATGCCACATCCGATCAGCGCGAGCACGGGCACGCGTAGCACCGACGATAACACGATCTCTCCCGTATGAAAACGACTCGCGGTCGTCACATCCATCGCGCGATCGACGTGGTGCAGCCGGTGAAACCGCCAGAGAAACGGCGCGCGGTGATTCAACCGGTGCCACGCATAGGTCCAGCCATCGAGGAGCAGCACCGCGAGCACTGCCCGCGGCAGCGGGTCGAGACTGAGCAAAGGCAGCAGGCCGAAACGGTGCGCCGCCGTCCACTGCGTGACCGCGAGCCACGCGGCCGCAAAGCCGAGCGCAACCACAAGAATATTGAGCGCCCCAAGCGCGAGGTTGCGCGCGCCGTGCCGCACACGCTCGGCGGGCCGGGCAAACAGCGGGAAGAAAGGCCGCGCCGTTTCCCACGCCAGCAGCGCCGCGAGTCCTGCGACCGCGAGGAGTGGACGCCAGCTCAGAGTCGCAGGGGAAACGTCCATCACGGCGTGGCTGGCGCGGCTGTTACTGCCGGCCCTCTTCGAGATCGTAAACGTCGAACCAGACGCGCACCGGCCGGTTCTTCGGGATGAATTTCGGAATGTAGCCTTCGAGGAATTCCTGCAACGGCAGCGGCATCTCGCTCAGGCGCAGGTCGCGCATCTTGTTGTTCCACGCCACGACCGTTCCGCGGTCTTTCACCTTGGAGTGCGCGGTGATCCAGGCGGCCACGGCAGCATCGTCAGCGCCGGTCGCAACGAAGGCCTTGAACGCCTCGGCATCGATGCCGGTGAATTCGAAGAGGTAGCGGTCGAGCGGGCAGTTGTAGTGATACTCGCCGTTGGTGCCGGCGATGACGGCGCGGCATTTGTCGGTCATGCGCGCGGCGTGGATGTAGCCGGCGAGCGTCTCGCGCGGGCTGCGGGGAAATTCCTTCGTGAGGTCTTTCGCGGGAATGGGATTGGACATCGGAAAATTATTTCAGGCTCTGGGCTGCGGCGATGATCTCGGCGCTCTCGGGGCGCTCTCGGTAACCGTCACGCATCAGTTTCGCGCGGATCGTGCCGGAGCGGTCGACGAT
>JBKJKL010000262.1:0-8646 GCA_046597485.1 Chthoniobacterales bacterium | reverse complement strand
GAAGATTGCAACCCGATAATCCGCTCCGCGCCGGCGTAGATGTTCATCGTCTCGCCGCGCAGGAACCCGATTAACGTCTGCCCGCTCTCCTGCGCGAACTCGACCGCCAGGCTGGTCGGCGCCGAGATCGCGGCGACGATCGGGATGCTGGCGGCGAGCGATTTCTGCATCATCTCAAACGAGACGCGTCCGCTCAAAAGCAAGACGCGACCGCGCAACGGGAGCTCGTTCGCGAGGAAGGCGCGGCCGATTAACTTATCGAGCGCGTTATGCCGACCCACGTCTTCCCGCGCGGCCTCGAGTTGACCGTTCAGAGCAAAGAGCGCGCAGGCGTGCAATCCGCCGGTGCGCGCAAAGGTGGCTTGCGCCTCGCGCAGAATCGCGGGCAAGCGCAGCAGCGTCGCCATCTCCACGTGGCTCTGGTCATCGATCGGCGGGAACGATTGGCGGACGGCCTCGATCGTGGCCTTGCTGCAGATGCCGCAACTCGACGAGCTGAAGACATTGCGCGTCAGCCGCGCGGGATCGAAGGCAGCCGGATTGCGGAGCGTGACGTTTACCACCTGATCGACGCCCGGGCCGCAGGTCGTGATGTCGAAGATGTCGGCCGCGGTGCGGATGAGGTTTTCCGTCAGGAGGAAACCCGCGGCCAGCTCGCGGTCATGTCCCGGCGTCCGCATCACGACCGCTATGCTGTGACCTTCCACGCGCAGCTCGAGCGGTTCTTCCGCCGCGACTTCGTCGGGCTCCGTAACGCCCGAGTGGGCTCGGAGGACATCAAACGCGCGGCTGGCCGGGCGGTTCATGATGGCGCCAGCGCGCGGACGTCTGCTGGTCGGTTGAGATTGGCGAAGAGCGCCTCATCTTCCGGCGCCACCGGCGACGGCCTAACAAGTCCTTGCGCGACACAAGCCCGCGCAAAATCCTGCAACGCATAAACGCCGTCGCGTAAATTTGCTTCGGCGAGTGCCAGACTCGCGGATGGATAGACCGCGGCGAGCGGCTCGAAAAAGTCGCCGCGCAAAGGGACGACGCCACATTCCGCAGACGAGCCCTCGAGCAACTGACGCAGGTAGCTCGCAGGCATCATCGGCAGATCAACCGCGAGCACGACAAGCAATGACGCACGCGCGCGGCGCAACCCGGCCACGAGCCCAGCGAGCGGACCGGTCTCTGGTTGCGCATCGGCGATGACTTCGTGCTCGCTCCATTCGTGCCGAGGCGGACCCGCGATAAAGAGTTCCGCAGGCTCAAGCGCGCGCAAGGTTTCGATCTGTTGTCGCCAAAGCGGCTCGCCCTCGATTTCGAGAAACGCTTTCTCCCGGCCCATGCGGCGCGATTGGCCGCCGGCAAGCAGGACCGCGCTAAAGCTCGGTCGCACTCGTCGTGAGCCAGCCGTCGGTCAGGATCCGCGCGCGCAATCCGCCGTGGCCGGCGAGCGCAGCTTCTGTCCCGGGAGCGAAGGCGCGATCGAGCCAGTAGCATGGCTTGCAGTGCGCGGCGCCGCGGAAGCGCACGCCTTGCACCTCAAATTCGTTGCCGATCAGCGCGTTCAGGTCCGCGCCGGAGGTGATCACATTCCGCCGCAGCACGCCGGGCGACTTCTCGACCTCGGGGAACTGCGTCTGCAGACGCTCGAACACTTCCTGCGAAAAGAAGGTGATCTGCCCGTTGTAGTTGTCCTTGTAGTCGAAGAACCGGTCGCCACGGATGCCGGAGCCCGCAACGCACTCGATCTTCGTCACCTCTTCGAGCGGAAAATTTTCCGGCTCACGGCCATTGTGCCCAAAGTAGTTATGCCCGGGAGAAATGAAGATCTGCCGAATGTTCACGCGGTGAATGTACTGAGCGGCGCGGGCCTGCCAAGGCCGCTCTCCTTGCGTCCTTCGCCCACTCGCCGGACGTTCCTCCCTCGGATGAATACTGTCTGGCGCGTCTTTGCCTACCTGAAGCGTTACCCGCTCCTCGCGACCGGGATGCTCGCTTGCGCCATCGTCGGCACGCTCATGGTGGTCGTCTTCCCGGCCGTGACGAAGCTCGTCATCGACGAAGTGTTGGTGAAAGGACGGGGCGATCGTCTCACTCCGCTCGTCCTGATCGCGGCGCTCGCCTTCGTCTTGCAGCACGGGCTGAACTCGATCCGGATCATCCTGAACAACACTTTCGAACAGAAGGTCATCTTCGATTTGCGGAGCGATCTCTATTCGCACATCCAAATGCTGCCGCTCCGTTGGTTTGATAACCGGGCCACCGGCGACCTGATGACACGCATCCTGGAGGATGTGAACTCGGTCGAGCGGATGCTGATCGATGGCGTGGAGCAAGGCATCGTCGCCGTCCTCCAGGTCGTGATCGTGCTCGCGATGATGTTTTATGTGAGCACCTCGCTCACGCTCGTGGGCCTGGTGCCGGCGCCTTTCCTCGCGGCCGGCGCGCTTTGGTACACGCTGACCGCGCATCGACGCTACCGGCTGCAACGGCGCGCTTCCTCCGCGATGAACTCGCTCCTGCATGACAACCTCGCGGGCATCCGCCAGATCAAGAGCTTCGTCCGCGAAGGCGAAGAGCATCGCCGTTTCAACTCCGTCAGCGATCAGCTCCGTCACGCCACTCTCGTGGTCATGAAGGTCTGGGCCGTTTATCACCCGTCGATGTATCTCATCGGCTCGCTCGGCATCGTCCTCGTCGTCTGGGTCGGCGCGCGCGGTGTCCTCGCCGGCTCGATGCAGGTCGGCGACCTGATCGCGTTCCTCATGCTGACCGGCTTCCTCTACGAGCCGATCAACAAACTGCATCAGCTGAACCAGCTCATGCAGGCCGGCCGCGCCGCGGGCGAGCGCGTTTTCGAGATCATCGACGAACCGATCGAGCCCGGCTGGGACGTGGCGCCAGCAGCGAACCTGCCGAGCCGCGGCGATGTCCGCTACGAGGACGTCCACTTCCATTACGGCGAAGAGGGCGCACCCGCGCTGGAGGGGATCGACTTCCACGCGCGACCGGGCGAGACGATCGCGCTCGTCGGCACGACCGGCGCGGGCAAATCGACGCTCGTGAACATGCTGACCCGTTTCTACGAGCTCAGCTCGGGCGAGATTTTCGTCGATGGAAAACCGATTCGCGAATACGGCATGCGCGCCCTGCGCGAAATGGTCGGCCTCGTCACGCAGGAGAGTTTCCTTTTCAACGGCACCATCCGCGAGAATCTGCTCATGGGCCGGCCGGGCGCGACTGATGAGGAAGTGATGCGCGCGGCGGAAGCGGCCAACGCGCGTCCGTTCATCGACCGCCTGCCGAATGGCCTCGGCAGCGTCGTCGGCGAGCGTGGCGTGAAGCTCAGCGTGGGCGAGAAGCAGCGCGTCTCGATCGCGCGCGCGCTTTTGAAAGATCCTCCGATCCTCATTCTCGACGAAGCGACTGCGAGCGTGGACACCACGACCGAGCGGCTCATCCAAGAAGCGCTGGAGCATTTGATGGCGCACCGGACCTGCTTCGTCATCGCGCATCGGCTCTCCACCATCCTGCGGGCGGACCAGATTCTCGTTCTCGAGCGCGGACGGATTATCGAACGCGGAACGCACGCGGAGTTGCTCGAACTAGGCGGCAAATATGCGCGCCTCTGGGAACAAAGCTTTCTCGAGCCCGCGACGGGCGGCCTCGAGGAAATGGTCGCGACCGCTTGACCGAGCGGTCAGGGATTTGGCACGTCTGCGGGCGGCTCGTTCAAGCGCGCCTCAAGTGCGCGGTAGTGCGTCTCTAACTCCGCATAGGCGCGACGCTCTTCGCGCAGGGCTTGCTCAAGTTCGCGGATGCGTTCTTCGAGCGCGATCGACATCCCGGAGGAGGCCGGCCCCGCGGACGGTTCTTCTCCCGGCTCGATCGGCAATGCCGATAACTGCTCGCTGATCTCACGCACCGCATAGCGGACCGCGTCGCAGGCGTTAATCACGGTCGTGTTTTCATCGATCTCGCCTAACCGAAGAAACTCGCGGATCGCGCCGAGCGTGGTCGGGCCGTAAAGCCGTTCGCTCGTCACTTCCACAATCCAATCCATTCCGAGCTCGGGCAGCATCGGCGCTTTCATCCAGACCGTCTGGTCGGTCGAGACCGAATCGTGCGGAGCGACTTGGGCGGACATCGCCCAGCGCGCGAGCTGATCGAAACCGAACGGCCCGAAGATAGTCCCGTCCTCGTGTTTCCGGAGGAACCAGGACTGCGCGGCGGCGTTTTCCATTACTCGTTAGGCGGAACGCTCGGCGAGGTGGCCGGCGAAGCTGCCGCCGGCGAGGCGCCGCTTCCAGGAATCATGATCGTCTGCCCGATCTGCAGAGCGCGGTCGTTCTCGATGCGATTGAATTTCTGCAGATCCTGCACGCCCACTTTATGCGTCTTGGCGATGGAGGTGAGCGTTTCGCCCTTCGCGACGACATGCGCATTTCCGCTCTGCGGCGCGGCTGCACTCGCGGAGGAGGAGGCGGCCGGCGTGCTCGGGGGAGCCGGGGTCGTTTCGCCGATAATGACGCCGGGCGGACGGGCGGCCAGTTGCTGCTCGAGCTTCAGAATCTGCTGCGAAAGGGCGTCGAGCTTCAGGTTCTGCTCGTCGATCTTCTTGATCAGCATCTCGAGCTGCCCGCCCTCGGGTTTGTCGGCTGGCCCGGGGGTGAAGGTCTGTGCGGAGCCGGTAGCCGCGAACGAGGCGGCGGCGATAAGCGAGAGAACAGACAGCTTCATCGCGGGACGTTGGCACCGAGCATCCGGTGAGGCAAGCCGCGTGGTCGGCTTGCGTTCAGGGGCGAATCTTCCTACGCTTTCCACATGCCAGAGCGTCTCGAGAAGCCGACGGTGCCGTGGGGTCCGAAGCAGGGTGGGGACGACGGCGGGCCGAAAGCGCCGGATATCACGCGGCCTGACACGCGCGATCTGCTGAAGAAGATGCGCAAGGTGGATCCCAACCAATCGAAGCGCTACCGGCAACGCACTGGTCAATGATGGAGTCGCCCTTCGCGGCGTCGCCCGAGCACTCGTTAGGCACGGACGATGATTTTGTCGGGCTCCTGCGCCGGCGCGGCTTGATCGCCCGAGCCGAGCCGCTGGGCGCGGGGCGTGATGCGGCCGTTGTTCCGCAAACTCAGGCCACCACCATCCTCGCTTTCAAATTTTCCGGTGGCGTCCTCGTGGCGGGCGACCGGCGCGCCACTGCGGGCAACACGGTGGTTTACGATCGCGCGGACAAGGTGCTGGAGATCGACCGGCATTCCATCATGGCCATCGCCGGCGTGCCCGCGACCGCGTGGGAGATGGCGCGAGTCCTCGAGCATTCTTTTCAATTTTACCGGCGCACCCAGCTCCAGGAGATGAGCGTGGACGGCAAGGTGCGTGCGCTTTCGAAATTGCTCCGGGACAATTTCGGTTTCGTCATGCAGGGCGTCGGGATCGTCGTCCCGATCTTCGCGACCTACGACGCGAGCGCGACGCCCTCGGCCCGGCTTTATTTCTACGACGCGATGGGCGCGAACTTTGAGGTGACCGATTACACTGCAACGGGCTCGGGCTCGCCCGCGGTCCGCGGCGTTTTGTATCACGAGAACAACTGGGGCCCGAAGCCGCTCCTCGAGATGGACCAGGACGAAGCCGTCACTCTCGCCCTGCGCGCGCTCGACACCGCAGCGGAGGCGGACACGGCCACGGGCGGCGTGGACCGGAACGGGAAGATTTTTCCGGTGCTCAAAGTTGTTTCGCAGGCAGGAATCACCACCCTCGCGGACGAGCACATCGCGGAGTTGTTCCAACGCGGCGTCGGACGGCGATGACCGACGAACCCTATCGCTGGGTCGAGGCGGTCGCGAACCGCCGCGAATATATCGAGACGCAGCTCGCGGGCGGCAGCCCGATCGCGGCCGTCGGCTGCGCGGAGGGCGTTGTCCTCGTCACGCTCGGGAGCACGCGGCAGAAAGTGTTTGAGGTTTACGATCGGATCGCGATGGGCGCGATCGGTCATCCGGGCGACATCGAGCGGCTGCGCATGGCCGCGATCGAACTCGCAAGCACGGAGGGATTCACGCGCTCGGCCGCGGATGTGTCGCTCCGCCGGCTCGCCTATTACTCGCTCAGCCCGATGCTGAAGGCGGCCTTCGAGCAGATTTACGGCGCGCCTTTTCTCGCCCGGATGCTCTTTGCTGAGATCGGCGACCGCCCCGAGAACGACCTCATAATGCGAATCGAGTACGACGGCGCGATCGCGACCAACGGCGCCACCATCACCGCGCCGCGGCAGGATTTTGGAGTCTTGAGCGGGTTAGAAGCCTCCGCGGACCTGATGGAATCTCACCTCAAGGCCACGCACGATCCGGCAGCACCAATCGCGGCTGCGCTACGCTGCGCGGTGGATGCCTGGACGGTGGGACGAATGGCTCTCGGCGACGACGGGGTGCGGTCGGTGCCAGATCGGGCGACGCTCGATCGTGAGCGCGAGCTCCACACGGCCGCGATCGAAGCCGCGCTCCTCGATCGTCATGCCCGCACGGCGATTCGTTACCGGGCTTTGACCGCGGAGGAGATCCGCGCTGTGCTGGCCGATTAAGCAGCGCGCTTGTGAAACCGCCGAGTCGAGCTGCGGTCGCCCGGGCTATCGCGTGGGGCGGCCTCCTCCTGATGGTGCTCTCGGTTGTGTGGCTCGAGCTTCTTCCGCGTCAAGACAAGATCGTGCCGCGCGGCGTAGCGCCGGGCGCGGCGAAGGCGCTCGCCCGGGTCGTGATCGATCCCGGCCACGGCGGCAACGATTCCGGTACGATGCGCAACGGCGTGTTGGAAAAGGACCTGACGCTGGACGTTGCGTTACGGGTGCAAAAGCGACTGCAGACAAGCAACTATTCGACGCTCCTGACGCGGAGCGGCGACGAGTTCATCTCGCTCGCGGGTCGCGCTGCCACCGCCAATCGCGAACAGGACTGCGTCTTGGTCAGCATCCACTTTGACGAAGGTTCGCGGGCCGGGGCGACCGGCGTGCAAACCTTCTACGCCGAGCATCAGGCGGACAACTCGTCGTGGCCGGCCTGGCTGCCATTCCTCCACGCCATCTCCGGGACCGCGCCCGACCGGAGGAGCCAGAACCTCGCTGCGTTCGTGCAGGATTCGCTCGTCACGCAGACGCAGGCGGTGAATCGCGGCACGACCGCGAAGCAGTTCTATGTGGTGGCAAAGGTGCGACATCCCGCGGTGCTGATCGAGGGTGGTTTCCTGACTAACGAAACCGACCTAGCCCGTCTCTCGACCGAGGCTTACCGCGAACAGCTCGCCGGCGCGATCGCCGACGGCGTGATGCGTTATTGCACGACGGCGCGGGAAGAAACAGCGACGTTGGCGCAGCGGGAAACAGCCGCTGAATAGCAACTCCATGAGGGCGTCAAAACGATGAGAATGAATCTGCGAACGATCCTGATCTGCGCCGCCACGCTGTTCGTTGCGGCCGAACTCCGCGCCGACGCGCTGGTCGCTTCTGTGCAGGCGAAATTGAAGGACCAGGGCTTTTACTACGGTGAGGTCACCGGCCAGAAAGATGCGGACACCGTCGCGGCGATCCGGCGCTACCAAATTCGAAACGGGCTGAAGATCACCGGCGAGCTGAATCCGGAAACGGAGAAGTCGCTGGGCGTCAAAGGCGGGACGACAGCAACGCTCGCTGCAACACCGGCGCGAACCGCGACGCCCGCGCCGCGTCCGGCGGCTATTCCAAAACGCGAGCCGGTCCGAGAAGAAGAAGTACAGCCGTCGCAATCAGCCCAGTCCTACGATAACGCGCCCGCTCCGCGCAGCGTGCCGGACGAGGAAGAATTCGACGCCGATGCAGGAGGCGTCTTCGACGGCACACCCTACGAGACGGCTCCGCCGGAAGTGCAACGGCGGGTGATGATCGGCGCGCAAACCGTGCTCGCGCGGCGTGGTTATTACCGCAGCGGGGTCGATGGCGTTTACGGGTCGGGGACGGCGTTTGCGTTGCGCGCATTTCAGACCCGCTTCGAGTTGGAACCGCACGGCCGTCTCGACCTGGACACGCTCGGCGCGCTGGGCTTGCTCCCGGGCCAGCAGCTGCCCGGAGTGGTCGCGCCAGCGGCGCGGCGCGTGCCCCGGATCATGACCGCGCCGAACGGCGAGCCGGTCTATGAGCCGCGCTAACGCGCTACGGCTTCGGGTTCTCGAACTGCACCGACTGCAACTCGACAAAGACCGTGCCGATGAAGACCTGCGACTCGATCCGGAGGATTATCCGGTCGTTGTCGTTCGAGAGCCAGACGGTGGCGCGCTTGAATTTCTTGTGCGGCTCCAAGGTGTGATTGTCGCCGATGCGGTCGAGCTTCACCTCGAGCTTGATCGCGTCGAACGCGCCGGCGGGGACGGTAATCCGCTCGCGTCCAAGCACGCTCACCGTGCTGAGATAGGGCGTGCGCGCGGGGTAGACGATGATGCGCTCGACCGCTCCCTCCCCGAGTGGATGTGAACGCAAATAAAGCACAGCGGAGCTGAGGCTCATCGGGTTCGCAGAGGCGAATGCTTTCTCGGTGACTTTCGTCTTCCCGGCTTTCTCCTCAACGCGGCGCGAGGCGACGCGGTCGGCCGCAAACGTGACCTCGGTATCGAACTGCTTCGACCGGC
>JBKJKL010000230.1:0-5989 GCA_046597485.1 Chthoniobacterales bacterium | reverse complement strand
CTGTGATTCTTGAAAAACCGATCCAGTCCGAAAACGCTTCTGCCGCGTCTTCTGGTTAGCGGCAGTAATTTTAATGCTAGCTCTTCCCCGGATTCATGCGGATTAGCCAGCCGCTAGATCCCGCTTTCGCCCACCCGTATCTGCGCAAAAAAGAGCGGCCGGACGCAAGTCCGGCCGCTCGACCTATCCGCCTAATCGACGAATCTTTTTTTCTAGAATCTCTTTTTCAGGCTGACATACCAGTAACGATTCCTGATTGAGTAATTCGAGGTATCGTAGTTGTCGTTGAACGCGCCCAGGACGGTTGGTGGGTAGCGATCGAAGACGTTGTTCACGCCTACCGTTAACCTTGTGCCCCAGAGTAACCGCTGACAGATGGTGCCGTTGTTTTCGACACCCGCGACCTGACTCATCGCGCTCTTCGCATCCTTGGCGTCCTTTGCGTAACCAGCCGCGGCCGCTTCCATTTTCGGCTTTTTGAACTCGTAGCTCAGCTGCATGTCGAGAGTCTCGTAGGAGGAGACGCGGTGATGCAGGAGGTAGTTCGGATTGGCCAGGGTGCCTTCGCGTCCGGGGACCAAATCGTTGTCGAGGATGAACTGCGGATCGTCTTCGTAGTCGCCGATGTAGTTAACGGTGCCGACGAAGTCGAATCCTTTCCATTCCCATTCCCCACGGAGGAAGGCCTTGTTAAAGGGAATGCCACCAGGAGCGAGCGGGAAGGTGCCGTTGTTGTAGTCACCGAGGAAGTTGTGCAGTTCGAAGCCACTGATCCCCAGACCCGCCTTCCAGATGAAGAAGTGATTCCACCCACCAGAGAAGGTGAACTGCCCGAAACTGGTCGTCGGGAGCACATAATTCACGGTCACGTCGAGACCTTCGATCAGGCGGGCACCAGCATTGCCAAAGGCAGAATCGATCGAGCTAAGTGTCCCGTCCGGGTTTCGCGTGATGCCGAGCGCCGGGCCACCCCCATCCAGAGAGTTACCGTCCGGGTCGACCGTATTCGACGACAGCAGCACCTGCGCAAAATCCGCCGGTCCCAAGATCAGGTTTGTCGTGTAGAGCTGATACACGTCTGCAGTGATCGTGAATCCTGGCAGCCACTTCGGCGTGTAAACCAGACCGGCCGCATAGGCGTCAGTTGTTTCTGGCGTAACGTTCGGGTTGCCGCTTTCCGCAACACCTTCCGGCGGCTGCAGAGTCACTCGTACAACCGGGTCAAAGAGCTGCGGGAAGTCCTGCGTGGCCGGCTGGAACAGACTCGCCGGGCTCGGTGACTGAAACGATTGCCCCCATGAGGCGCGCAGGGTCAGGTCGGCGAAGGGCTGATAGCGCAGCGAGATACGCGGGGTCCCGCCGAAGTCTTCGTTCGGGTTCGCGTTATCGAAGCTCGCCTTTGTCTTCTGATACTGATCCGTGTCGTTAAACTTCTCGTAACGGAAGGCGACTGAGAGATCGAGTGAGCGGACGAAAGGGACATTCATCGTGGAAGTCACAATCGGAATACCAAGTTCCGCAAAGACTGAGTCGACCTCCTGCAAGTATTTAAAACGCGGAGCCTGGTCAAAGCCGAGCTGCTGATTGGTCAGCTGGACAGGATCAGGAATCGACTGCTGAGCAACCTCGCGATGTTCGTAACCGGCCGCGAGGTCAACGCCGCCGTTCCAGAGATTCGGGAATAGGTGCATGTTCACCTTTGCGTCCGCGAGCCAATCGCGTTCACGAAATAGCGAGTGTGCAACGTAGGCCGCGCCACCTTCGGTATACAACCGGCCAGCGATAGTGTTGTTATAGGGAGCGGTCAGGCCTGTGGGAAGACCGTTGACATAGGTCGGCGCGGTGCCGATGAGCGGCGCATTCTGCCCAATGAAAGGATTGAACGTCCCGCGGTTGGCCGCAGGAACTCCTCCCAAAGGCGGCACACCAGCCGCGAGAATGTAGCCAGTCGGAGCGACCAAGGCCCGGATGTAATCGCGCCGGGCATCACCACTATCGATCTCATCCTGGTCAAAGCGCTCATAGACGATGCCGGTGTCATAGCCGAAGCGGCTTATGAAAGCGTTACCTGCAAAGTTGAAGTTGCCCTTTAAACCTGCCACGTAACGGTAGAAGTCTTTATCGAAGAAGCTGCGCCGGGGGCCGAGGTCATTAACCAGGCGATAACGGACGGAGCCGAGCTGGTTGCCGAATGGGTTAAAGATCGACGCGCGGGCTTCGTTCCGGCCATTGTTAGCATTGCTGATGGTAAAGGGCGCTGCGGCGAGACCGTTATCCTGTTTCGTTTTCGAGTACATTATATCGCCGTAGATCTGCAGACCTTCGCCGAAAACCTTATAGAGTCCGGTGACGTAGTAGGACGCTTTCTCTTGCGCCGGTATGGCCGGGGTAAAAGCGCGGAAATTAAAGCGCGCTGGATCGGTCCCGGCAGGGACATCGAAGGAACGATAGCTCGCTGGAGTAACTTGATTGTTCGACAAATTACGGAGCACCAACTGGCCAGTCAGCGGGAAAGGGGTGGCACCGGGACGGGGAACTCCGGTCAACACCGAAACACGGCCCGCGAAGGTCGGGCTATTATTGTTCAACCCGCCACGGTTAAGCGGGTCGAACCCAGGCGGATTTGCGGCCGGGAGTGAACTGTTGGTCAAATTAGCCGTGCCGGCCAGCTTTGCGCGGTCTTTCGAGAAGAGATTGGCGCGCGAGTAGTAATCCGCCGCTGCGGCAATCGAGACCTTGTCGGTTTTTACACCACCCTTGATGTAAAACTGGCGGACATGGGCGTCGGTTTCGGTCGTGTTTCCGTAGAGCGCGAAGATCTCGGCCCCTTCATAGGGCGATTCATGACCGATGAGCAGGAAGTTCACGACACCGGCGACTGCATCCGAACCGTAAACGGCCGAGGCACCGTCTTTCAGCACTTCAGTCCGATCCACCGAACCGATTCCGATCGCGTTGATGTCGTTAAAATTAAACGTCCGGCGGCCGTTGACCAAAACCAGCGTGTTCGCCGAACCGACGGCACGCAGGTTGATCGTGGCCGCACCACTGCCGCCGTTGGAATTATTTTCCGTCGCTGAGTTTCCGACAAAGGAGGGCAGTTGACGCAGGCCTTCCGCCGGCGTGTTGGCGCCCTGCTTCTGCAGCACCTCGGCAGTGTAGACGGTCACCGGCAGCGCAGACTCGCTCTCCGCGGTCGGGATATAGGAACCGGTGACGATGACTCGCTCGGTGGCCGCTTCTCCGGCGGCGGTTTGAATCGGCGCATTGGGTGGCGGCGTGGTGGTGGTAGGAGTGGGGCCCTGCGCAAAGGCAGTGGCCGCCACGAGGAAAGGAACTCCGACGCTTACGGCAAGAGCCGAGCGGCGGAATGACAACTTCTTAAGGGCGTGTCTGATGATCATTTGTTTCTCCATGGAGGTTAAGGCTGGGTTAAACCGGGCAGACTTTTCATTGCTGGCATTGACGTGCGTGGGCGCGACAACCGGACCGGTTGGAACGTCCTGCGTTTTTAGGGCGCGACCTCCGTCGCGTCAAACCCGGAGTGCAGCCGCCGCTTTGCAGTCACGGCGACTCAAGCAGGGCGGGCGCCTTCCGTGCCGGCGCCGAATCGCTTGCGAGCGACAACGCGAGTCGCCCCGCGGCCAGGCAACGCGTCGATAAAAACATCGACGGACTCCTGGTCACTTTCCGAGGCAGCTGCAATCGCCTCCGCCAGAGGAGAATCGACGAAAAGCTCTTTGACATAATCTTCGGCTTCGACGCATTGAACACGGGGAAAAAACCACGAGAACTATATGATGAATTATCGAAAAAGATTTCAGGTCGCGCCGGGCAGTGGGATCCGATTGCAAGACCTCGATCCGGCCTTCTGCGACAAGGAAGAAGACAAAAAATCCGCGCTCCGAAAAATCAAGAAACTGCAACAGCGGATGGACGAGCTGCAGTTCCAGCTCTACGCCGAGCAGAAGCGTTCACTCCTGATCTGCCTGCAGGCGCCTGACGCCGGAGGCAAGGATGGTGTCGTTAGGCACGTCGTCGGCGCGATGAATCCGCAGGGCTGTCGTGTGGTCGCCTTCAAACAGCCGAGCGCGACGGAACTCGCGCACGACTTCTTGTGGCGCGTCGAAGAGCAGACGCCAAGGCGCGGCGAGGTGGTCATCTTCAACCGCTCACACTACGAGGATGTGATCGTCGTCCGGGTGCATGATCTCGTTCCGAAGAAGACCTGGTCGCAGCGCTACGAGCAGATCAACGATTTCGAGCGCCGGCTCGCGGCGAACGACACGCACATTTTGAAATTCTTCCTCCACATCAGCAAAGAGGAGCAGCTCAAGCGTTTTAAGGATCGCCTCGACGATCCGGCGCGGCATTGGAAAATCAGCGAAGCCGATTACACCGAAAGGGAACGCTGGGAGCAGTACACCGCCGCCGACAACGACGTCTTAAACAAATGCAGCACCGAGAGCGCGCCCTGGTTTGTCATTCCATCCGATCACAAATGGTCCCGCAACCTCGCGACCTCGCAAATCATCGTCGAAACCATGGAAGGGATGGGCATTCAAATCCCGCAGCCGAGCGTGAAGATCGCAGACATTCGCCGGAAGTATCACGAGGCGGCGGCCAAGCGGAAAGCGCTTGGGCGAGGTTGAGACAATTGGCGAGAGGAGGCGAATCTGCGCCTATCAAGTGTGAGTCTGGCGCGGACGATCGCGCTCAAGATTCTGACTCATCGATCCAAGCATGCGCAGGGCAAACTCTGGGGGTGCTAGTTGGTGGCCAGCTTCGCAACAGATGGGAGCCGAGCGTCATCTTTTTGACCCCGAAGCGCGAATTCACCGCCCAGCCGAATAATTTTGTGCATGAGATCAAGCGGTGTTTTTCCCGAGCTTTCGCAACGCCCGGAAAAGGTGTTTTTCGGGCGTTGAAAAACGTGCCTACACGGAATTTCTCCTTCAGGACATTGCGTCCTTTGGAGGCGTTATTCCTGGTTCGAATCCATGCGGGGTAGCTTACATATGCGGAGCGTTGAAGCGTTTTTTACCCCAGCGGAGTTCTCAGTTTTGCAGGAGCGCGATCTCTCGCGTTCGGTCTGCGTCGTCTTCGATGTCCTGCGCGCAACGAGTACGATCGTCACCGCGCTGGCGCATGGCGCGGCGGCGCTTATTCCGGTCGCGGAGATTTCCGATGCGCTCGCGCTCCGCCGCCGTCAGCCGGAACTGCTCCTGGCCGGTGAACGTGAAGGTTTGCGTATCAGCCCGGAGCTGGCGGAAGGGACCGCGTTCGACTTTGGCAATTCGCCGCGCGAGTTCACCGCCGACCGTGTGCAGGGTCGCACCATCGTCATCACCACGACAAATGGCACCCGCGCTTTGCGCGCCTGCGCCGGTGCGCAACTCGTGTTGGCAGGCTCGTTCCTGAATCTCGGGGCCACGATCGATCGCGTGCGGGACGCGGAGTCGCTCCTGCTCGTCTGCGGCGGAACGTTCGAGCGCGCGGCTTATGAGGACGTTCTCTGCGCGGGCGCAGTGCTCGAGCAGTTGCCGTCCGCGGAAATCACCGACGCTGCGCTGCTCGCGCGCAAGGCCTACCGCGCGGCCGCGAAAGATCTGCTCGCTGCGCTGGATGAAGCGGAAAACGGTCGCCGCCTCCGCGCCCGTTCCGAGCTTTCCGCAGATGTGGAGTTCTGCGCGATGGTCGATTGCTTTCCGATCGGCGCGGTGATGGACCACGCGGGATCCATCACCGTCGCGCGGGCCTAAGCCTAGGGCTTGGCGATTCCAATCACGCCGCAGGCGAGTCGGCCACCGGCGTCGCCCGTCGGCTGCGTTTTCAAGTCGTCCGCCTTCTCATGCACGATGATGGCGTGGCCGACGATCGCGTCGTCGCCGCTCAGCTTCATCATCTTGTCGGTCAATTCGAGGTGTGCCTTGCCGCTGGCGTCCGCTTCCAGGTTGCCCATGTCGCCGGCGTGGCGCTTCTCTGCATC
>JBKJKL010000430.1:0-9598 GCA_046597485.1 Chthoniobacterales bacterium | reverse complement strand
CCTAAACCTTTGATGTGGGTTCGATTCCCGCCGGGGACAACGTGAAAGGTGGGTGGCGTTTCAGGACGTTTTTCACGGGCAGACTGCACGGCTCTTAAGTCGGTCAATCGGCTGTTCGTTTCGCGCTGTCTACGAAAGCGCGGTGCTCGACATTTCCTCTCTGTCCTCGGGCTGGCTCTGAGTTGCCGGCGCCATCGTCGACTCGGCCCATTCTCCTTGGCGCCACGAACCTTGCCGTGCTCGCCTTCGCCCGAGGTGTGCCCATTCACGGCACGTCCTCTCGCCAACCGATTGTCTGGATCAAAAGGTTGTTAAGGGTTTCCGTTCGCTGCGGTGTTTCACCCTCGCAGCAGATTAACCGCGATCAAAACCACACCGCGAGGAGGAACAGTGATGAACGATGAATTAGAGAAACAGCTTTCGAAGTGGAACGCCGATGTATCAATTCCACCGCGTTTTCAGGCGGAGGTCTGGCAGCGCATCGCAGCCCGGGAAGCGGCGCGGCGCGATTCGATCTGGCGCAAGCTGCGCGAATGGACTTCGACTGAACTACCGAAGCCTCAATACGCGACCGCACTTATCGCGCTCGGCGTGACGCTCAGCATCGGGGTCGCACACGTCCAGGCGCAGCAGACAAACCTGAAGCACTGGCGTCAACTGGAAGCGCGCTACGTCTCTTCGATCAATCCAGTCGAGCAAGCGGCTGCCCTCGAATGAAGCGTGGAGCCTTCGTTCTGCTTCTCGCCCTTGTCCTCTCGGCGAGCACCTACTGCATTTACTTCTGGTGCGCGACGCGCACCGCGGAAGCGATGTTGTCGAAGCCGGAAGGAGAGTACGAATGGCTCCGGCGTGAGTTCGCGCTGAACGACGTCGAGTTCGCGAAGATCAAGCAGCTTCATGAAGAGTATCGCCCAAAGTGCGACGCGATGTGCCTGCGGATCGCCGAAGCAAATACGAAGGCAAACGCGCTCGTCGCGAGCAGTCATGAGGTGACACCGGAAATCCAGGCGGCGCTGAATGAGTGTGCGGCAGCTCAACAGGACTGCCGGCGGCAAATGTTGCAGCACGTCTACGCAGTCAGCGCGCTGATGAGCCCCCCACACGGCGATCGTTACTTAAAAATGATGTCGGCACGCATCGTCGAGCCGGGGCTGTCGCGTGACAGCATGGTTTCGCAGGTGCCCCGGTAGCAGTCGCGGATTCGACTGTTGCTTTTGGACAAGATGAAAATTTTCGCCCTAATGTGCTCGTTCAGCGTCGCGACCGTTGCCTTTGCTGGAACTGGCGAAACAGACGTCCGTTCCGACTCGCTCTCACTCGGGGCGGTGCTGCGCGTGGTCTCAGCAAGCAATCCATCCATCAAAGCCGCGGAGGCGAAATGGCAGGCCATGAAGGCTCGCGTCCCACAGGCGGCGGCGTGGGAGGATTTGCGGCTCCATGCTCAATCGCTTGCCGGGCGGTTCGTGGACATCAATCCAAATGGCTTCACCGATCAGTCGGTCGCGCTCGAGCAGGAGTTGCCGTTGACCGGGAAGAATCGCAGCCGCGCGCGCGCCGCTACCGCGGAGGCCGGCGAGGCGTTCGAAGACTTGCGCCGCACCCAGCTCGATGTGCTGGCGCGGGCGCGAACCGCCTATTACCGACTCGCGAATGAGTATGCGCAGTTGGAGGTGAACCGCAGAAATATCGGGCTGCTCAAACAATTCAGTGAGCTGAGCCGGACGCGCTACGAAGTCGGGAACGCACGCGAAAGCGACGTGCTCACGGCCAACGTTGATTCGGCGCGGCTTGAGGAAACGCAGGTCGATATTCTGCGCCGCATCTCGGATGTTCAGACCGAGCTGAACGTGCTCATGAATCGTCCAGCGCAGACGCCTCTCGGTGTGCCAGGTTCACTCGCTTTCGCGCCGGCCCATTACTCGTTAGGCGTCTTGCAGCGCGTGGCCTTGGAAGCGCGGCCCGAAGTCCAGCGGGCGGAAAATCGAATCCAAGCCGGCGAGTCCCGCGTGCAGCTCGCGCGTCGGCAGCGCGTTCCTGACCCGACCCTGAACGTGAAGGCCGAGCGGTATAACGACACCGGCCGCGCATTGAGCGAGGTGCAGGTGGGCGTCTCGATCGGTTTGCCTTTTTTTAATGGCAGAAAGTATGCGGCGGGAATCACCGAGGCGGAGCAAAACCTCGTGGCCGCGCAGGAGGAATTCGAGGCCGCGAAAAACCAGGCGCTCGGCCTGGTGCGCGACGCACTCAAGAAAGCCGAGACCGCCGCGCATCACTACGAACTTTATCGCGGAAAAATTCTGCCGCTTGCCGAGCAAACGCTGAAGTCCCATCGCGCGACGTATGAAACGAGCAGCACAAATTTTCTTGAACTGATCA
Source organism: Chthoniobacterales bacterium (assembly GCA_046597485.1). GTDB lineage: Bacteria > Verrucomicrobiota > Verrucomicrobiia > Chthoniobacterales > UBA10450 > JACCTI01. The sequence goes on along the minus strand of JBKJKL010000430.1, from coordinate 7,222 downwards.
CGGCCGAACGCGTTTTGCAGGACGCGGAATCGGCTTCGCTCAATCATCTCGCCGATTACCAAATCGCGCTTGCTGAGCTGGACGCGATCGTGGGAATTGGCGACGCGCCTCGCCGGCGAAGCTCCACTGCAAGGGACCGATCGAAATGAAAATATCCATCCGCACACTTGTCGGTTTCCTCGCGATTGCCCTCCTCTTCGCGTTGACGCCCGCCTGCTCGAAACACGAGACGGCTGGCGGCAAGGAGAGCAACATCGATCACTGGACGTGCACGATGCACCCCTCGGTGAATGCGAAAGATCCCGGCAAATGTCCGATCTGTTCCATGACTCTGGTGCCGGTGATGAAGCGCGACGCCGGGGGCGGAACGACTCCGGAAGGTACACAACAACCAACAAACTCTCCTGCCGACGGCATGAAGAGCGAGACCCCGTCTGGCAACACGAAAGGAACGGAGGACAAGAAGGGTGATGGCATGCAGGGAATGCCTGGCATGTCCGGTGGCGGCAAGGAAATGGCGCCGGAAAAACCGGGCGAATTCCGTGTCCCGATGGAACGGCAGCAACAGATCGGCGTCACCTACGCGACCGTGGAATCGAAGCCGCTTAATCACACGATTCGCGCGGCTGGCAAAGTGGCGCCCGATACGCAACGGCTTTGGCGCGTGGTCGCGCGAGCGGGCGGTTATGTACAGGAACTCGGGGTCAGCGCGCCTGGCGAAATCGTGAAGAAAGGGCAGGTCTTAATGACCCTTTACAGTCCCGAGTTGCTGACCACTCAGCGCGAACTGATCGACCTTTTGCGCATGCGCGACAGCGCGCCGAAAGGGCCGCACTCGGCGCGCGCAGATGCGCAGAGCTTAATCGAATCCGCCGAGCGTCGGCTACGCCTCTGGAACATCACCGACGAACAAGTCGCCAAGATCGAGAAGTCGCGGAAGGCCGAAGAGGCACTGCCGATCTTGTCGAAAATGGACGGCGTCGTGCAAGCGCTGCCCGTCACGCAAGGCATGACGATTGCCCCTGGTAACACGCTTGTGGATGTGGCCGATCTTTCGGTCGTCTGGGTCTGGGGCGATTTTTATCAGGAGGAGCTTCCGATGCTGCAAATCGGCCAGGAAGTGACGGTCACCTCCGCCTCTTATCCCGGCGAAGAATTCAAAGGCAAACTCTCGCTCATCGATCCGTTCATCAACGATGTGAAACGGACCGGCCGGGTGCGGCTCGATATTCAGAACCCAGAATTAAAATTAAAACCGGAAATGTATGTCGATGTGCTGCTGCAGATGGAGATGGGCCAATCGCTCGTCGTCCCAGTGAGCGCGATCATGCCGACCGGCAAGCGCAGCATCGCCTTCGTCGATAAAGGTGAAGGCAAACTTGAGCCGCGCTTCCTCGAGTTAGGAGGCAAATTTGGCGACGTCTATGCCGTTAAATCCGGCTTGAACGAAGGCGAGCGAGTCGTGGCGAGCGCAAACTTTTTGATCGACGCGGAATCAAAGATTCAAGGAGCGCTCAAATCATGGTGAACAATGGTGATGAGGCGCAAGATGCTGTCACGCCGGTTGGAAAAGAAAGCTTCATCGAGCGGGTGATCGACGCCAGCGCGCGGAACAGGTTCCTCGTCTTCGTCTTCCTCATCTTCGGGATTGCGGCCGGAATCTGGGCGCTCAAGAGAACGCCGCTCGATGCGATCCCGGACTTGAGCGACGTGCAGGTGATTGTTTACACGGATTGGGAAGGCCGCTCGCCGGACCTGGTTGAAGATCAGATCACGTATCCGGTTTCCACGAAGTTCATCGCGGCGCCGAAAGTGAAGTTCGTCCGTGGCGAATCCATGTTCGGCAAGTCGTTCGTTTACGTCATTTTCGAGGACGGCACCGACATCTACTGGGCGCGTTCCCGCGTCATCGAATACCTGAATGCGGTGCGCGGCTCGCTCCCCGAAGGTGTAAACCCCGTGATCGGACCGGACGCGACCGGCGTGGGCTGGGTCTTCGAATACGCGCTGGTCGACGAGACCGGGAAGCAGAACCTCGCGCAGCTCCGCTCGATTCAGGATTGGAATCTCCGCTACTCGCTCGCGACCGTGAAAGGCGTCTCGGAGATCGCCTCGGTCGGCGGATTCGTGAAGCAATACCAGGTCGATCTCGATCCGAACAAGCTGCTCGGCTACGGCATCCCGCTCTCCGATGTGGTGGCGAAGATCAAGGCGAGCAACGCCGATGTCGGTGGCAAGACTTTCGAGGTCGCCACGACCGAATATTTCGTGCGCGGGCGCGGCTACATCAAGAGCGTGGAGGACATCGAGAACATCCCGATCAAGGTCGAGAAAGGGACGCCGATCTACGTCAAGAACGTCGGCACCGTGCATCTCGGCGGTGACATCCGGCGCGGCGTGGCCGAGCTAGATGGCAAAGGCGAAACGGTCGGCGGCATCGTCGTTATGCGTTACGGCGAGAACGCGCTCACCGTCATCGACGGCATCAAGAAGAAGATCGAAGAGATCAAAGGCTCGCTGCCCGAGGGCGTCAAAATCGTGCCGACCTATGATCGGAGCACTCTGATCAAGAATTCAATCCATACGCTGACTTGGAAGCTGATCGAGGAGAGCATCGTCGTGGCTCTGGTCTGCATCGTCTTTCTCTGGCATTTCCGCTCGGCGCTGGTCGCGATTATCACGCTGCCGATTGCGATTATTCTCTCGTTTCTTCCGATGCTGCAGCTCGGCCTCACGAGCAACATCATGTCGTTAGGCGGAATCGCGATTGCGATCGGCGCGATGGTGGACTCGGCCATCATCATGGTCGAAAACGCGCATAAATTTCTCGAGCATTTCCGCGAGGAACATGGGCGCGAGCCGGACGGGCAAGAGCGCGTCGCGACGATCATCGCCGCGGCCAAGAGCGTGGGCCGGCCACTGTTTTTCTCCCTTCTGGTCATCACCGTCAGCTTCATCCCGGTGTTCTCGCTCGCGGCGCAGGAAGGTCGACTCTTCAAGCCGCTCGCCTTCACGAAGACGTTCGCGATGTTCTTTGCCGCTCTCCTGGGCGTGACGCTGGTGCCGGTCTTGATGACGCTCTTTATCCGCGGCCATATCACGCCGGAAGCAAAGAACCCGATCAATCGTTTCTTGATTTGGGCTTACCAGCCGTTCGTCAATTTCGTGCTCCGCTTCCGCTGGCTCACGTTGATCGCGGCGGCGATCGTGCTCGTCCTCACGATCATCCCTTACATGAAATTGGGCTCGGAGTTCATGCCGCCCTTGAACGAAGGCACGATCCTCTACATGCCGACGGCGGTGCCCGGCATGTCCATCACCGAGGCGACGAAAATTCTGCAGATTCAGGATCGCCGCCTAAAGCAAATCCCGGAGGTGGTCACGGTCTTCGGGAAAGCTGGGCAGGCGGAATCGCCGACCGATCCCGCGCCGCTCTCGATGTTCGAAACCGTCGTCACCTTGAAACCGCCCGCGGAATGGCGGCCCGGAATGACGTGGGACAAAATCACCGCGGAGATGAACACGATCAAAACTCCCGACATGGCGAATATCTTTTGGTTGCCGATCCAGACGCGCACGGAAATGCTGACGACCGGATTCCGCAGCAAGCTCGGCATCAAAGTTTTCGGCCCTGACCTCGCGAAGATCCAGGAGCTGGGCGTTCAAATCGAGAAGGCGCTCAGCGATTTTCCCGATACGCGCAGCGTCTTCGCGGAACGGACGACCGGCGGTTATTTCCTCGATTTCGAAGTCAACCGGGAAGCGTCCGCGCGTTACGGCCTCACCGTCGGCGACGTGAACGACGTGATCGAGAGCGCGATCGGCGGGAAGAACATCACGACGACGGTGGAAGGTCGCGAGCGCTATCCCGTGGCCGTCCGTTACGCGCGCGATTTCCGGGAAGACCTCGATGCGTTGAAGCGCGTCCTTGTCGCAACCCCGACCGGCGCGCAGGTGCCGATCTCATTACTCGCGGACATCAACTACAAGACCGGCCCGCCTTCCGTCCGCACCGAAAACGGCCAGCTCGTCGGCTTCGTTTTTGTCGACATCACGACGAGCGATCTGGAGGGCTACGTGAAACGCGCCGCGGCCCACTTGAGCACAACGGTGCAGCATCCGCCTGGCTATTACATTGAGTGGGCGGGACAATTTCAATATCTGCAAGCGGCCAAGAAAAAGCTCCAGATCGTGATTCCGTTCACGTTGCTGATCATATTTGTCCTCATCTACATCAACACGAAATCCGTCGTGAAAACGACCATCGTACTGCTGGCCGTGCCGTTCTCGCTCGTGGGCGCATTTTGGCTCATCTACCTGCTCGATTACAACATGAGCATCGCCGTCTGGGTGGGAATCATCGCGCTCGCGGGCCTCGACGCGGAGACCGGTGTCGTCATGCTTTTGTACCTCGATCACGCCTGGGAAAAGTTCAGCGCCGAAGGGCGGATGAATAACATGAAAGATCTGCACGACGCTGTGGTCGAGGGCGCAGTGCAACGCATCCGGCCGAAGATCATGACGGTCTGCGCGATCCTCTTCGGTTTGCTGCCGATCATGTGGTCGCCTGTGACCGAAGCCGGCGCCGATGTCATGAAGCGCATCGCCACGCCGATGATCGGCGGCATTGTCACTTCCGCGATCCTCGAGTTGCTCCTCTATCCAGTGATCTACGTGATGTGGCGGAAGCGGAGTTTGAAACAGAATGCGCGGTCCGATTCGATCAGCGAAATGCCGCTCGCTCCCGCGCATGCATGAGGATGAAGACAAGGCGCTGATGCTGCGTCTGCAAGCTGGGGAAGACACTGCGCTTAATGAGCTGATGACGCGTTGGCAGACACCGCTGGTGAGCTTCATTTACCGCTACATCGGCAATCAGGCCGATGCGCTCGACCTCGCGCAGGAAACTTTCGTGCGCGTTTTCGAAAGCCGTCATCGTTATAAACCGAAGGCGAAATTCTCTACCTGGCTGTTCACGATCGCGAGCAACCTTTCGCGTAACTACATCCGGTGGCAGCATCGTCACCCGACTGTCGCCCTTACGACCGAAGCGACTGAGAGTGAAACCCTCGCGCTTGGCTCGATACCCAGCGACGATCAATCGCCCGCACAACATGCAGAGAGGAAGGAAAGTGCCGCGGAAGTGCGCCGTGAAGTTCAGAAACTGCCGCACGACTTGCGAACAGCGGTGCTGCTATTCGAGTACGAGGATCTTTCTTATGAAGAAATCAGTCGTGTCCTCGGCTGCAGTGCCAAAGCAGTTGAGACGCGTCTTTACCGGGCTCGGAACATTTTGCGGCAAACACTCTTGGGAATGAATTCAGCCGCATGAAGGCGCAGCGAAAGTGATCGCGGCTTCGCCGCGCTTTCTTTCGTACTTTATCTCGTGGCGAACAAAGCGCTGCGTAAAGGAGGTGACGATTTATGATGATGATGGGTCCAATGTGGATTTGGACGGTCGCTGGCATTTTAGTGATCATCCTAGTGATAGTTCTGATCGCGAAGCAGATGAAAAAGTGAGCGAGCTGTTACCGATTGCAATGCTGCTGCGCTTTCCCGGATGAAGCGGTATATGATTTGGGCATGCGCGGCTCTCTTGTTGTTCGCAGCTGCGCTGATCGCGTTCCGTATCTTTGCGCAGCAGCGCGTCGCCAAACGGATTGCCATCACGCCGCAGGAGGGGATCAACTCGCTCGAAAATGTGCGTCTCGGCGGAGTCGACCAATGGATTCAGATTCGCGGCTGGGACCGAAGGAAACCGCTTCTGCTTTTTCTCCACGGCGGCCCTGGTTTCCCGCAGATGCCTTTCGCTCACCAGAATGCCGAGTTAGAAAAAGATTTCATCGTTGTGCAATGGGATCAGCAAGGCGCCGGCAAATCGTATTCCTCCTCGATTCCGCCTAGCGCGATGAAGGTCGAGCGATTCGTGTCGAACACGCACGAGCTGGTGCAGTTGCTGTTGCAACGCTTCGGAGCGCCGAAGTGTTATCTCGTCGCTCATTCCTGGGGATCAGTCGTCGGAGCACTGACTGCTTCGAAATATCCGGAATTGTTTTACGCCTACATCGGCATTGGGCAGGTAGCGGGCGTACCCGAGACGCAGCAGGTCCGATATCAGTTCGCCTTGGATTCAGCGCAAAAGGAGAACAACAAAAAAGCGGTCGCGGACTTGCACAAGATCGGCCCACCTCCGCACGACTTCGATCAGTGCAAAATCATGGAGCGTTGGGTGCAGCACTATGCGCGCATTGAACACACGCCGCTGGCGTCTTCCAGATTCGTATCGCTGGCTTTCAGCTCTCCGGCCTATTCGTGGGCTGATCTGGTGAGAATTCCTTTAGGAGTGAAATTCTCCTTTGCGCATCTGTGGGAGGAAATTTTCTACGAGGTCAATCTTTTCGAACAGGCGCCGCGGATCGACGTGCCCGTGTTCTTCTTCGAAGGCCGCTACGATGAAGTGGTGACGACGGAAGTGACGCAGAAATACTTCAATAGTCTTGATGCGCCGCGGGGAAAACAACTCGTCTGGTTCGAACACTCAGGCCACTGGCCCCACTTCGAAGAACCGGACAAATATCGGGACGAGCTGATGAAGGTCCTGACCGCAACCAACTCAGCCGCCCGAATTCGTTAGCTCTCTGCCGTAGCTTTCGCGGAGCTGACAAACGCAGTCGCATGCGCTGCGATCCTACGAGCATCGTTTCCAACACCGGTAAGCAGCGCGGAGGCGCGATTGTTTTGCCAACTCCGCCCGATGTGAAATAGGCCAGGTATCGGGGACATACCGCGTTGCTCGACGTAATTTCCTTTCGCATCGACGGCTCCGGGAATGCGAAGCCAGGAGGAATCATCCTGATAACCGATCGCCCAGACCACGGCGTCGAAGTGGTGTGACTGACCACCGGCGAAGGTAATAGTTTGATCGACCGCGTCGATGGCCCTCGGGACGATCTTAACCCCGGCGCGTCGAAGGGCCGACCGTCGCAGGTGCCATCCCGGTACGGGGTCGAAGAGGTGGACGAACCTGCCGTGCAGACTCTTTTTATCGTCCCGCAGCGCTCCGGTGATCTCAAACCAGGCGATGATGTCCCGCCCAAGAAAGCGCTGGGGCACGACCAGCCGGAAGCTTCCTGCCGAAAGCCATACTTGATGAGTGCGCGCGAGTTCGAGACTTATTTGCCGGCCAGTGGGGCCATCGCCTGCCACCAGGATTCGGCCAGGC
>JBKJKL010000158.1:0-2805 GCA_046597485.1 Chthoniobacterales bacterium | reverse complement strand
TTGTTGTAGAACGTCCCGGCTGACGCTTTCGAAACAAGAGCGATCAGAAGGACAGAGAAGACGGAGGCGGCGATGTTTTTTCTGCTCATGCTTTCCGAACTGTTATGTAGTCGGCCGCAATGTCCAGCAAGACCTGCATCTGCTTGTGAACTTTAGGGCTGCTCGACCGCGCGCTCGCGAGGTTCGCACTGGCAATTTGGTGAAGCGGGCCTAACCTGCGCAGATGTTCTCACGCAGGGGCGCTGCCGTCGCTTTCCTCATTGCCACGCTCCCGGTTTTGCTCCGCGCGGAGCCGCCACCGCTGACCCCGGAACAGATGGCGGGCGCGCAGCGTAACGAGGCGCTGACCATCCCGACGCCGGGCGAGCTTTTCGCCGCGCTCTCGAAGCCTGGGAAACCGGCTTGGAGCGCGCATTACCGTGGCCCGGTCCCCTCCACTTTTAGTAACCGCGCGCAGCTCGCGCTCAACCTCGGCGGGCTGATCGCCGACGGCTTCATCGCGATCGAAGCGCAGGACAGCCAGCAGGTGAAGAACATCGGGACCGACATCCTGAAGCTGGCGAAGGCCTTGGGCGTGAGCGAGAACGTGCTCGGCCGCGGCAAAAGCATCAACGAGTTTGCGGAGAACGACCAATGGGATGCGCTCCAGGAAGAACTGGAGGCGACGCAGAACGAGGTGAAGACCTCGATGCAATCGAATCGCGACCAGGATTACATCATCCTCGTCAGCCTCGGAGGTTGGATCCGCGGCACGCAGGTGGTGACCGGATTGCTCACGGAGGAATACAACGAAGCGACTGCGAAGGTGCTGCGACAGCCGGGATTGATCACCTACATTGAGGCGAAGGTGAACGAGATGTCGCCGGAGTTGCGGAAGGAACCGCTTGTTAAGACCGTAACTGACAAATTGCCCGATCTGCTGCGCATGGTCAGCTTTCCCAATGCGGCCGCGCCCACGGCTGCGGAGGTGAAGACCTTGCACGAAACCGTGACCAACCTGATGGCCAGCATTGCGAGCAAACCGGACGCGAAATGAAAACTCTTCTGCTTTCGGCCGCCCTGCTCGTCAGCGCGCTCAGCCCGCTGCGCGCCGCGGAGAACGATCGCGAAGTCGAAGCGCGCAAGGTGGCGCTGGAGCTGGCGGGCGCGTTCTCGAACGACGGTTTTATGATTCGCGACGGCCACTGGTCCGGCGAAATCGGCCGGAGCGCGCGGCCGTTCATTGCGGTCAATCTTTACGCCGGCAACCAATATTGGTTCTCGGTTGGGAGCGAGAAGACGAAGAGCTTCGGGGTGCGGCTTTACGATGAAGCCGGGAAGCCGGTCGTGACCGAAGACTTCAAGGACGAGCGGAGAGCGGCGGCCGGATTCGCCCCGACAATGAGCGGGCAATACTACATTGGCATCGATCCCGCTGAGGGAAGTGAAGAGGGGACGTTCTGCCTCGTCTATTCCTACCGATGAAAGTATACCAATTTTCCCTGCTCTCGCTGGCCGCCGGCGCCATCCTGTTCGCCAGCCTGAGCGCCTGCTCGACCGTCCAAAAAATCACCAAGGCCGACACCCAAGGCGGAAAGCTCTTCGCCGTCACCTCGGACGGAACAGCGTTTTACCGCTATGGCCCGCAGCAGGGCAACGGCCCGGATGAGAAGCTGCCCAAGGACACCCTCATGACCCTGATCCGTCCGTCGTTCGGCTACTGCAAGGTGCAGCTCGTCGCCGGCGCGAAGGAAGGTTACGTCGCGAGTGAGGACATCAAGCCCGCGCCGCCCACCCTGGTCGCAGCGCTGACGAAGCCGCCGGCATCGGCCGCCACCTCCGCTCAGGAAAATTTCGACGTGCGCGAACTCCAGCCACCGCCGCCCGAGACGCTGCCCGCGCCTGATCTCCCGCCCGCGGGCGATGCGCCGTCACCCGCGCCGCAGTAGCGACGCGGCCGCGGCCGCCGCATGATCGCGAAGCAGGTTTACTTCAGCGGCCACGTCCAGGGCGTCGGCTTCCGCTATAGCGTTAAGCAGATTGCGAAAGGCTTCGAAGTGATCGGCTGGGTCCGTAATCTCTCCGACGGGCGCGTGGAACTGCAGTCCGCCGGCGAGCCGGACGAGCTGGCCGCCTTCCTCGTCGCCATTGGAGAGAGCGATTTGCGCAGCCTGATCAAAGAAAAGCACGAGCATCCCCTCTCCGCGCTGCCCGCCGCGCGCGGGTTCGAGATTCGCCATGATTGAGCCCGCCATCGAAGTCACCGGGCTGACGAAACATTTTCCCGTCCCCTTCGCACGGCGGCAACTCGTCGCTCTGCGCGATCTCGATCTCCGCATCGAGCCGGGCGAAGTTTACGGGCTGCTCGGCCCGAATGGCTCCGGCAAAAGCACCACGCTTAAGATCATCCTCGGTCTCGTCTCGCCGACGCGGGGTCGCGTCGAAATTTTCGGACGCCCGAACGGCGAAGTGGCCAGTCGAGCGGGCGTCGGCTTTCTCCCGGAGAGCCCTTATTTCTATAAATTCCTCACCGCGGCGGAGACGCTGCGCTTCTTTGGCCGGCTCTGCGGGTTGCGCGGGGGAAAACTCGATAACCACATCGACGAATTACTTACCCTCGTCGGCCTGACCGCGGCACGCGACCGGCGGCTCGGCGGTTTCTCCAAGGGGATGCTGCAGCGCATCGGCCTTGCGCAGGCGCTGCTGGGCGATCCGCGGCTCGTCATTCTCGATGAACCAACCGCTGGCGTGGACCCGGCCGGCGCGCGAGAAATCCGCGATCTCATCCTCACCTTAAAGGAGCGGGGCGTGACCGTGTTGATGTCG
>JBKJKL010000130.1:0-10421 GCA_046597485.1 Chthoniobacterales bacterium | reverse complement strand
AAGAGCAGGAGGAGCGCGAGCGACTTCATGCGAAAGCGACGCTCCGTTGCGCGTTGATGAACTCGGTCACGAAGGCGCTGGCGGGCGCGTTGCGCAGCTCGGCGAGCGTGCCTTGCTGCACGATCGCTCCCTCATTCATCAGCACGATCCGGTCGCCGAGGTAAGCGGCTTCCGCGAGGTCGTGCGTAACGAGGATCGCGGTCTGTCCCAGCGCACGGAAGATTTCCTTCAGGTCACGCTGCAGCGCAGCGCGGACGAGCGGGTCGAGCGCGCCGAGCGGTTCGTCGAGCAGCAGCAAAGCGGGCGCGAGGGCGAGCGCGCGCATTAGACCGACGCGTTGCCGCTGTCCGCCGGAGAGCTCGACCGGAAAACGATCGAGCGCGGTTGCAGGGAACCGCGTCAGTTCGCAGAGCTCGCCAAGGCGTCGCTCGAGTTCCGCCGCGGGCCGGCCGAGATGGCGCGCGAGGAGGAGCACGTTGCCGCGCGCGGTCAGATGAGGAAACAATCCGCCCTCCTGGATTACGTAGCCGATGCGATGGCGGAGCGCGTCGAGTTTCTCCGCCGCGAGCGCGGTGCCGTCGATTTCCACCGTGCCTGTGTCTGGCTCGACAAGGCCGATGATCAGGCGCAGGAGGGTCGACTTGCCGCACCCGCTCGGCCCGATCAGGACGGTCGTCGCACCGCGCGCGAAGGAGAGGTCGGTCGGCTGCAACGCGACGGCGGAGCCGTAACGTTTACTCACGCCGGCGAGTCGGACCAGCGGCTGCATGAGGGGCGCGCTTAGTCGCGCGTGACGAAGTGGAAGACGGCGAAGTAGCCCTTCGGATCCGTCCAGACGCGCGACTTCTGGAAGCCGGCCGATTCCGCGAGCGCCACGAAACTTTCCTGCGTGTACTTGTAGGAGAACTCGGTGATGATCGTCTCGCCATCGGCGAAGCAGAAGGACTGGTCGCCCAGCCTAACGACTTGTTCGCCGACGCTGACGAGGTGCATTTCGATACGGCCGATCTCACGGTTATAGACCGCGCGGTGCCGCCAGCAGTCGAGATCGAAGTCGGCGTCGAGTTCGCGATTTGCGCGCACGAGAAGATTGAGGTTGAACTGCGAAGTCACGCCGGCCTGGTCGTTGTAGGCCGACTCCAGAATCTCGGTCGGCTTCTGCAGATCGATCCCGATAATTAATCCGCCGCTGTGGCCGGAAAGCGCGCGGACGCGGGCGAGAAAGTCGCGCGCTTGGGGCGGCTCAAGGTTGCCGATCGTGGAGCCGGGGAAGTAGACGGCGATGTGCTCGGGCTGCTGTGACGGAGTCGGCAGGCGAATCGGTTGCAGGTAATCGGCACAGACGGGCAGAACCTCGAGCTGCGGCATCGCGCGCTGCAGATCCTTGGCGGACTCGATGAGCCGCTGCTTCGAAATGTCGACCGGCACGTAGGCGATCGGATTCTGCAGCTGATCGAGCAAAAGACGGGTCTTCATCCCGGCGCCGGTGCCGAAGCCGACGAGCTCCGCGCCTTCGCCGATCGACTCCGCCATTTCGCCGGAGAACTTGCTCAGGATGCTGATCTCAGTCCGCGTGACGTAATACTCAGGCAGCTCGCAGATTTGCAGGAAGAGATCGGAGCCGTGCTCGTCGTAGAAAAACTTGCAGGGCAGGGTGCGGGGCGTGGCCGAAAGACCAGCAAGGGCTTCGGCGAGGAATTCTGACGTGGCCGGCTCCAGGTCGAGCACGGCAACGCCGCTGGGCGTAACGCTCATTTCACGTCCCGGGCGAGACGGATGCCGGTGAACTGCCAGCGTTTTTCCGGCTGGAAGAAATTGCGGTAGGTGCGCCGAATGTGATCCCGCGAGGTGGCGCAGGAGCCGCCGCGCAGGACGTATTGGTTGCACATGAATTTGCCGTTGTATTCGCCGAGCGCACCGGGCGCGGCGCGGTAGCCGGGGTAGGGCGAGTAGGAACTGCGCGTCCATTCCCAGACATTGCCAAACATCTCCTGCAACCCATCGCCGCGAGCCGGGACCGGGTGAAAGCGATGATCGTCGACGAAATTGCCCTCGATCGGCTGACCGGCGCTGGCGCGTTCCCACTCGAACTCGGTCGGGAGACGCGCGCCTTCCCAGTTCGCATAGGCGTCTGCCTCAAAATAACTGACATGGGTCACCGGCTCCGACGCGTTCACCGGGCGGAAGCCGGAGAGGGTAAAGTTCCACCATTGGCCGTCGCGCTTCGTCCAGTAAAGAGGCGCGTCCCACGCCTGCTCCTGCACAGTGTTCCAGCCTAACGAGAGCCAAAAATCCGGGCGCGTGTAACCGCCGGCCTCGATAAAAGCGATGTATTCGCCGTTCGTGACCGTACGGTTGGCGAGCGAGAAGGCCCCGACGAGCGCGCGGTGCTGCGGTCCCTCGTTGTCATAGCTGAACCCGGAGCCTTCATGGCCGATAAGCGTGATCGCTTCGTCAAACTCGACGAACTGCAGCGGAACCGCGACTGCGTCGCTCGGGGCGGTGGCGGATTTTTCGAAGACGGGATGAAGCGGGTTCTGCGCGAGGACGTGCTTAATGTCGGTCAGGAGCAATTCCTGATGCTGCTGCTCGTGGTGAATGCCAAGGGTAATGACCGGCTCGATCTCATCGAGCAGCGCATTGTCGGCGCCGCGCAGCAGCTCCGTCACGCCCTCGTCGATCGCATGGCGGAAGCGATAGGTCTGGGCCACGGTCGGACGCGAGATGAGCCCACGCAGATCGCGGCGATGCATCGTGCCGGCCGCGTTGTAGTAGGAGTTGAAAAGAAAAGCGTATTCCGGCGTCTCGGAACGATATTCCGGCCGCCAAGCCTTCAGGACGAAGGTCTCGAAAAACCAGGAGGTGTGCGCGAGATGCCACTTCGTTGGGCTGACGTCGGGCATTGATTGCACGACGAAGTCTTCCGGCTCGAGTCCCTGGCAAAGACGAATGCTGAGATCCCGCACGCGCTGAAAGCGCGCGATCAATTCCTCGGACCGATGCGGTTGCAAGCTGGCCGACTGCGACTGCGCGACGGCCTGGGTGTTAGGCGCCCTCATCCACGCCGCCTTCCCGGCTGAGCTCGTCGCGCCGCGCCTGCACCATGCTGTCGTGGGTCGCCTCCTCGATGCCCCCTTCGACGAGATGCGCGCCGAGTGATTCCTCGTCATCTTCAAAGCCATTGCGCGGAGCGCGTTCGCCGGTGCTGCCCGCGACGATCGTCCAGTCATCCTGGAGCGAAGCGTTCTCCTTCGTTTCCTCCGGCGCCTGATCGTTCTCGATGCCAAGGAGCTCGGCTTGGGCCTGGTCCCAGTCACCATCGGTAAATTCGTCGGGGTTGCGCTCGCCAATCAGCGCGATTTCGCGCGCACGCTTTTCAACCATCTCCGGGGTTGGGGCGCCCATGCCGTTCCCATGCACAGAAATTTTCCCAAAGCGGGGTGGCAATGGCTCGTTCATACCAATCAATACGAAGCAGGGACGCCTTCCGGTTCGGAGTTATCGGATTCGGCAGGGGATATCGAGGTGCGGGCTGGCCGGTGCAGGTCGGCGCGCGCCGGTTAAGGTGAGGAGATGCAAGCGCGCGGCGAACGGGTGGAGCTGGAGGACGGGGGGCACCTTGCCTACGACACCTATGGCGACCCGGACGGGAGACCGGTGCTCTTTTGCCATGGCTGGCCGAGCTCGCGCTCGATGGCGGAGCTGACGGACGAAGCCGCGCGCCAGCTGCAGGTGCGGATCATCTCGCCGGACCGGCCGGGGATCCGCGATTCCTCCTTCCAGGCCAACCGTCAGCTGCAGGAGTGGCCGGCAGTTGTGCGGGCGCTCTTGGCGCATCTCGGGATCGAGAAGGCGCGCGTGCTCGCGGTCTCCGGTGGCGCGCCTTACGCCTACATCACCGGCTGGGCGCTGCCGGAAGTGGTGGAGGCGATCGCGATCGTGAGCGGTGCGCCGCCGATCGCAGAGCTCACGGATCGCGGAGGGCTCTGGCGGCTGCATCGCTGGATGCTCGCTCTGCATGCGCGCCAGCCGGCAATGCTCCGGCAACTCTTTCGCGTCGCGCGGCCGATCGCCTGCCTGCGAATGTCGCTGCGTTACCGGCCGTTTCTGCGCCTCGCGCTGCAGCGGATGGACGCGGAAGCGTTGCACGATCGGCGCGCGTTCGAGGCCTGTTTCGAAAGCTCGCGGCTCGCGTGGCGGGCCTCGCTCGAGGGCCTGATCGCTGACGCCGAAATCTACGCGCGGCCCTGGGGTTTCCCCTTGGAGGAAATCCGAATGCCGGTGCGCCTCTGGCATGGCCGGAACGATCGCACGTTCTCCGCGCAGCTGGCGGAGACGATCGCGCCGCGGTTCCAGGATTCCCGGCTCCGGATTGTTGAGAGCGCGGGCCATTATTCGCTCCCGATTCGCCACATGGAGCAAATTCTCGCCGACCTGCTGACCGCCTGAGGAACTTTCTTGTGCCGGGGCGCGGTTCCCGCTGAGACTCCGCCCGTGGAAGATTTCGCAACAGGCATCACGCACGACCAGCCGACGCGCCGACAATCCAGCCTCGGGCCCGAATGGGACAAGCGCATCCACGACATGGTCAAGGAATTCGGCGCGGAGAAATCGCCCGAGCTTGTCGAGGAAATGATCATTACCTCGCTCAAGATGGCGCGCGACAAGATGGGCACGGCGGACCTGAAGCTGATGAACCGCTCGTTCAAGGAAATGCGCTACGCCGCGAAGGTCTTCGCCGGCTACCGCGACGTCCGGAAAGTGTGCGTCTTTGGTTCCGCGCGCACTTTGCCGACCGCGCCGGAGTTTGCGGTCGCGGAGGAATTCTCGCGCAAAATGGTCGAGCACGACTTCATGGTCATCACCGGTGGCGGCGATGGGATCATGGGCGCAGCGCAGCGCGGCGCAGGCCGCGAGAATAGCTTTGGCCTAAACATCCGGCTGCCTTTCGAGCAGCGCGCCAACGAGACGATCTATGGCGATACGAAGCTGATCAATTTTAATTACTTCTTCACCCGGAAGCTGAACTTCGTGAAGGAAACGAACGCGCTCGCGCTCTTCCCCGGCGGTTTCGGGACGATGGATGAAGGCTTCGAGGTCCTGACGCTCATGCAGACAGGCAAGAGCCGGATCATCCCGGTCGTGATGGTCGACTCAGAAAAGGGCACCTACTGGGAGGAGTGGTTGCGCTTCCTGACCGATCATGTGGAGAAACTGGGCTTCGTCAGCGCGGAAGACTTCAAGCTTTTCAAAGTGGTGCACAACGCGGACGACGCGGTGGCCGACATCATGCAGTTTTTCAAGGTTTACCACTCGGCCCGCTGGGTGGGGGACAACCTGGTCATCCGCGTTCTGCGGCCGTTGCCAGCCTCCGCGATCGCGGAGTTGAACAAGAACTTCCGCGACATCATCCGCACGGGAGAAATCGTGCAGGGGACCGCCATGCGTCAGGAGAAAAACGAGCCGACGCTCTGGGAACTGCCGCGCATCATTCTCGCGCCGCATCGCCGGAGCTTTGCGCGTTTTCGCGAGCTGATCGACATGATCAACCTCGCGCCGCCGGTCGAGTCCTAGACCGGGGCCTGCGCCTGCTTCTCCACGATGTAGTCGTGGATCGTATTCACGCTGCGGAGGGCGGTGCCGGCCACTTCCGAGTTCGGCACGCCGACGCCGAAGGTCTTCTCCATACTGACAACGAGCTCGAGCGCGTCGATGGAATCGAGCCCGAGACCGTCCGGACCGAAGAGCGGCAAATCGTCGCCGATTTCTTCCGGGGTGGTTTGCAGCATCAGGTTTTTGACCAGCATTTCCTTGATGCGCTGACGGAGAGGTTGATCGGACATAACGCGAGGGCCGAAGGTGTCGAAACGACACGCGAAGTCAACCGCCGATAGGGCGAAGGGGCGCGCTTAAGCGCGGCTGCCGGGCTCGACCTTTTCGGACGACTCGGGGCGCACGGCCGGCTCGGCGGTCGATCCCTCGATCCGCGGCACAGTCGCGCTCGCCGGACGGGTCGCGACATCATTGTTGCCAGCTTTGTGCAGCTCGTCGCTGAACTCGTCCTTCGCTTTCTGGAACTCCCGGATCGCCTGGCCCATGCCCTTGGCGAGTTCCGGCAGCTTCTTCGCACCGAACAAGACGAGGACAATCAAGAGGACCAGGATCAGCTCCTGACCGCCGATGTTCATGAAGGCGAGAAGATGCATAGCGTTGCTCAAAGCATCAGTCCGGTGGCTGAAGTTGCAAGACGATTTACCGCGGCACCCCGGCTCCGGCCCTACGGCAAACGGAGCGAGCGGCGCACCGGAATGGTCAGATTACCGGTCACGCGCATATGATGATTCTTCTGCAGCTGTGCGATCGCCTCGGTCACGTTCTCCGAGTAGATGCCATCGATCTGGCCGCAATAGTAACCATTGCGCTGCAGTGCAGATTGCAGCGCGCCGACGTAGGCCGGGTCCTTCATCAGGACATAGCGCGACTTGCTGTAGTAGAAGAGGCGCCACCATTCGCGCTTCGCGAAATCGGTTTCGTCGATCCACTTGCTCTGGTGCAGGCGGCCCCATTCATCGCGCGCGGAAAGCGGATCTTTGGTGCCCGGCGGCCACGAGGCAGAAACCAGGGATGGCGCCGCGGTGCCGAGGAAAACGGCGGCGAGAAGAAGCCAACGCAGTCGGTGCATGGGAAAGGAATAACGGGGTGGAGGGTTCACGGCAATCGCAGAGCTACGCGGACGCATGGACAGGGGCGAAACGTTCCGCAGAACGGGCGCGCGCCTTGGCCGCTTCCGTGGCGCGGTCGCGCGGTGGCGCGTGGCTAACGAGGGAGTGAAGCAGCTCCCGGGCGGCGTCGGCGACGCGCTCGACGGCGTGCTCAAAGGCCGGCTCGTTCGCCTTGGCCGGCTTGTTCGTGCCACTCAGCTTCCGGACAAATTGCAGCGCGGAGGCGCGGATTTCCGCATCGGTCGCAGGCGGCGCGAAGTTGTGCAGCGGCTTGATGTTTCGACACATGATTCTTTTTAACACCACACGCGGTCGGTGAAAAGAAGAGGCGCGGTTTAGTAGCGCACCGCGGGCGGTGGCGTGGGCGTCGCTTTATTACCCTGCAGGCCGACAACAAGATCGTCCATCCCCCGAGAGGGCGCGGGCGTCCCGTTACCCTGCCGCCAGAGGTTCCATCCAAAGTGCGTCACGATGGCGAAGGTAAAACCGGCGGCGAGCCCGATCGAGATGACGTGCGCCACGGGACGTCGCGGATCGAACAAGCCGGGTGGCGGATCTCTGTGCATGGCAAGCGCGCGCTGGATCAGCGCGGACGACTAGACGTCGTAATACATCGCGAACTCGTAAGGATGCGGACGCAAACGAAGGGTGTCGTATTCCTTCTGTTTCATGTCGATCCAGTTGGCGATGAAATCGGCGTTGAAGACGTCGCCGCGGAGGAGAAATTGATGGTCTGCCTCCAGCGCCTTGATCGCGCCGCCTAACGAGTCTGGGACACTCGGGACCTGCGCCAGTTCTTCCGGCGGCAGTTCGTAGAGATTTTTGTCGAGCGGATCGCCCGGGTCGATGCGGTTCTGGATTCCATCGAGGCCAGCAAGGAGAAGCGCAGCAAAGGCAATGTATGGATTGGCCGCCGGGTCCGGCGTGCGGAACTCGACGCGCTTCGATTTCGGGTTCGAGGAGTAGGTCGGAATACGGATAGCTGCGGAGCGATTGCGCGCGGAGTAGGCGAGGTTGACCGGCGCCTCGTAGCCCGGGACGAGCCGCTTGTAGCTGTTCGTCGTCGGGTTCGTGATGCAGGTGAGCGCGGGGGCGTGGCGCAGGATGCCGCCGATGTAGAAAAGCGCGGTCTCGCTCAAGCCCGCGTAGCCGTTGCCGGCGAAAAGCGGCTTGCCCTCTTTCCAGAGCGACATGTGGGTGTGCATCCCGGAGCCGTTGTCGCCGAAGAGCGGCTTCGGCATAAATGTGACCGTCTTGCCGTGGCGCTTGGCCACGTTGCGGATGATGTATTTGTAGTACTGCATCCAGTCGCCCATCTGCTTCAGCGGGGCGTAGCGGATGTCGATCTCGGCTTGGCCGGCGGTGGCCACTTCGTGATGCTGGCGCTCGATCGGGATGCCGGCTTTCTCGAGCTCGAGGCACATCTCGTTGCGGATGTCCTGCTGTGTGTCGGCCGGCGAAACAGGAAAATATCCTTCCTTTGCGCGGATTTTGTAGCCGAGGTTCGGGAACTCTTCCTTCCCGCTGTTCCAGTGGCCTTCGACGCTGTCGACCATGTGGAAGGAGGAGTTGTTCGTATAATCGAAGCGGACTTCGTCGAAGATGAAAAATTCTGCCTCGGGGCCGAAGGACGCAACGTCGGCAATGCCGGTGCTCTGCAGATACGCCTCCGCTTTTTCCGCCACGCCACGCGGGTCGCGATCGTACGGCTCGCGCGTGATCGGGTCGACGATCGTGCAGATGAGGCTGAGCGTCGGCTCGGCATTAAAGGGATCGACCCAGGCCGTCGTCGGATCAGGAATGACGAGCATGTCGCTCGCGTTAATCGCCCGCCAGCCGCGGATGCTCGAGCCGTCAAAGCCCAGACCTTCGGTGAAGATCTCTTCGTTATACTCGGTAAGGGTGGTGGTGAAATGCTGCCAGCTGCCGGGCAGGTCAGTAAATTTGAAGTCGATCAGTTTGATCTCGCGGTCTTTGATCAACTTGCTGACGTCGGAGGCGTCTTTGATTTCTTTGGCCATGAGTAAGGGGTGAAGTGGAGGGGAAAGATACCTCGTTCAGAAAAAATGCGAGCGCCACCCCGGTGCAGGGGCGGAACGTCGAACGAGCAGCGGCTTGGCCGCTGGCTAAACCGCTTTTTCGCCGATCTCTTCCGTCCGGATGCGGACGGCGTGCTCGACTGGCACGACGAAGACTTTGCCGTCGCCGATCTTGCCGGTCTTGGCCGCGCTCACGACGATGTTAACCGCCTTCTCGACCATCTCGTCGGCGAGCACGATTTCGATTTTGACCTTCGGAAGGAAGTCGACCGTGTACTCGCTGCCGCGGTAGATCTCGGTGTGGCCTTTTTGCCGACCGAAACCCTTTACTTCGGTCACGGTCATTCCCTCGATGCCGAGCTCGGCGAGAGCTTCTTTTACTTCCTCGAGTTTGAACGGCTTGATGATGGCTTCGAGTTTTTTCATGGCGAATTAAAGGCGGCCGCGGGCGTGGCAGATCTTTTCGGCGGTCGACCGCGGCACGCGCTGTCTTAACAACGCGACCGAAGCGGTGCAACCCTCTTTTCCGGGCGGGAAACGGCCCTTTCTTGCCGCGACGGGGTGCGAGTTTATACTGCGGCTCCATGCCGAGTGACTCCTTCGTCCATCTCCATCTGCACACCGAATACTCGCTGCTCGATGGCGCCATTCGGACGAAGGACCTGATGAAAAAGGCGGTCGCGCTCGGGATGCCGGCGGTCGCGATTACCGATCACGGCAACCTTTTTGGGGCGATCGATTTTTACCAGACGGCGAAGAAAGCGGGCATCAAGCCAATCATCGGTTGCGAGGCTTACATGGCGCCCGGTTCGATCAAGGATCGTCCGAATAACCAGCGCGACGCGGCGTATCACTTCACTCTCCTGGCGAAGGACGAGCGCGGGTATCGAAACCTGATCAAGCTCGTCTCCGCTGCGCATCTCGACGGGATGCATTACAAGCCGCGGATCGATAAGGAACTGCTCGCCGCGCATGCCGAGGGACTGATTGGGATGAGCGCCTGCCTGAAGGGCGAGATCAACATGGCGATCCAGTCCGATAATCTCGCGAAAGCGAAGCAGAGCGCGGCTGAGTTCCGCGACATCTTCGGACGGGAAAATTTCTTTCTCGAGCTGCACGACCACGGGATCGAGGCTCAGCATAAATGCAACGCCGTCCTGCCGCAGATCGCGCAGGAGTTCGGCTTCGGTCTCGTGGCCGCGAACGACGTTCATTTCCTCGAGCGCAGCCACCACGAAGCGCACGACGTCATGATTTGCATCGGCACCGGCAAGATGGTGCACGACGAGCGGCGGATGCGTTATACGCCGGAGCTCTACTTCAAGACCGCGGATGAAATGCGCGCGCTTTTTCCGCAGCACCCCGAGGCGATCACGAACACGATCGAGATCGCGGAGCGTTGCAACGTGGAGCTCGAGTTCGGCAAATCGAAATACCCGGAATATCCGATCCCGGCCGGCAAAACGCGCGAGGTCTATCTGCGCGAGCTTTGCTACCAGGGGCTGCACGAGCGGTTCGGCGAGACGGTCGATTCCGCGTTGATCGATCGGCTCGATTACGAACTCGGGGTCCTCGAGAAGACTGGGTTCGTCAGCTACTTCCTCATCGTCTGGGACTTCATCCACTACGCGAAAGAGCGTGGTATCCCGGTCGGGCCGGG
>JBKJKL010000069.1:0-17154 GCA_046597485.1 Chthoniobacterales bacterium | reverse complement strand
GGTGAAGGGCGGCGCCAACATCCTCGACATCAACATGGACGAGGGAATGATCGATTCCGAAGCGGCCATGACGCGCTTCATGAATCTGATCGGGAGTGAGCCGGAGATCTCGCGCATCCCGATCATGATCGACAGCTCGAAGTGGAGCGTGCTCGAAGCCGGCCTGCAGACCGTGCAGGGCAAGCCGGTCGTGAACTCGATCAGCCTGAAAAATGGCGAGGAAGAATTTCTCCGCCAGGCGAATCTCGTCCGTCGTTACGGCGCGGCCATGATCGTGATGGCGTTCGACGAACAGGGCCAGGCCGATTCCTACCAGCGCCGCACGGAGGTCTGCGAACGCGCCTATCGCCTGCTCACGGAAAAGGCCGGTGTTCCGCCGACGGATATCATTTTTGACCCGAACGTCCTCACGGTCGCGACCGGGCTCGACGAGCATCGCAACTACGGCGTCGACTTCATCGACGCGGTCCGCTGGATCAAGGCGAACCTCCCCGGCGCGCGGACGAGCGGCGGCATCAGCAACGTTTCGTTTTCCTTCCGCGGAAATAACACGGTGCGCGAGGCGATGCACGCGGCCTTCCTCTATCATTCCATCCGCGCCGGGCTCGACATGGGCATCGTGAACGCGGGCCAGCTCGCGGTTTATCAGGAGATCGAGCCGGAGCTGCTCGTGCGCGTTGAAGACGTGCTGCTCAACCGCCGTGAAGATGCGACCGAGCGGCTGGTCGATTTCGCCGAGACGGTGAAGGCGAAGGACAAAGTCGCGGTCGAGAAGGAAGCCTGGCGTGAAGGCACGGTCGAGGAGCGTCTCTCACACGCGCTCGTCAAAGGCATCATCGATTTTATCGACGTCGATACCGAGGAAGCACGGCGCAAAACGACGCGGCCACTCGATGTCATCGAAGGCCCGCTCATGGCCGGCATGAGCATCGTAGGCGATCTTTTTGGCGCGGGAAAAATGTTCCTGCCGCAGGTGGTGAAAAGCGCGCGCGTCATGAAGAAGGCGGTCGCTTATCTGATGCCGTTCATGGAGGCGGAGAAATCCGGCGGAAGCAAACCGCAGGGCCGCATCGTCATGGCCACGGTCAAAGGCGACGTGCACGATATCGGCAAGAACATCGTGGGCGTTGTCCTGCAGTGTAACAACTACGAGGTAATCGATCTCGGAGTGATGGTCTCGGCCCCGAAGATCCTCGAAGCGGCGCGCGAGAAAGGCGCCGACGTCATCGGCTTGAGCGGACTGATCACGCCCTCGCTCGACGAGATGGTCCACGTCGCGCAGGAAATGCAACGCGAGGGTTTCACCCTGCCACTTTTGATCGGCGGAGCGACCACGAGCCGTGCGCATACCGCAGTGAAAATCGCGCCGCATTATCAGTCGAACACCGTCCATGTGCTCGATGCTTCGCGTGCTGTCGGCGTGGTGAATAGCCTGATGCAGAAGGACGCAAAGTTCGACGCGCAGATCCGCAGCGAATACATCGCCTTGCGCGAAGCGCACGCGGCGAAGACGGAAGAGCGCAAGACGCTCTCGCTCGAGGCCGCGCGGGCCAATCGCGCCCGGCTCGACTGGAACGGCTACACGCCGCCAACGCCGGAATTCATCGGGTTGCGCACCGTCGCGACCGACGCGGCTGAGAGCGACTTTTCGCTCGCGACATTGGTGCCCTTCATTGACTGGTCGCCCTTCTTTCACACCTGGGAACTGCGCGGGCGTTACCCGGCGATTTTCGACGACGCGGTCATCGGCGCGCAGGCACGCGAGCTCTTTGCCGATGCGGAGCAGCTGCTCGAACGGATCGTGCGCGAGAAGCTGATCACAGCGCGCGGCGTTTATGGCTTCTGGCCGGCGGCGGCGGCGGGCGACGACGTCAAAATTTTTCGCGATTCCGAGCGAAGCACAGAGATTGCGACGTTCCATTTCCTCCGGCAGCAAATGCAGAAGCCAGCTGGCCAGCCGAACCGCTGTCTCGGCGACTGGATCGCGCCGCGGGATGCGAAGACGGCCGACTACATCGGAGGATTTGCCGTCACCGCCGGCATCGGCGCGGACGAATTCGCCAAGACGTTCTCGTCGGCCCTAGACGACTACAACGCGATCATGGTCAAAGCGCTGGCCGACCGGCTGGCGGAGGCGTTTGCCGAATATCTGCATCAGCAGGCGCGCATCGCTTGGGGCTATGGGGCCGAGGAAAAATTGTCGCACGAGGAGATGATCCGGGAACGCTACCAAGGCATTCGCCCGGCGGCAGGTTATCCGGCTTCTCCCGATCACACCGAAAAGCGGACGTTGTTTGATTTGCTCCAAGCCGAGCAAAACGCAGGGATTTCACTCACCGAATCGTTCGCCATGTACCCGGGCGCGAGCGTGAGCGGCCTCTACTTTTCCCACCCAGAGTCGCGCTACTTTGCCGTCGGCAAGATCGACCGCGACCAGGTGCGAAGCTGCGCGGAGCGAAAAGGCGAATCGGTTGCAGAAATCGAGCGCTGGCTCCGGCCTAATCTCGCCTACTAGGCTTGTCCCAATCCGCGCGCGGTCCTGCGAGCGTTGCCGATTGGTGATTGCGCACCGGCAATTTAACCACTGGGCGCGGCCTCGGTTACGCGATGAGCCAGCCCGGGTTGGCCATGCGCAGCGGTCTCACTCTTCAAGTTTTTAGCCGCTGCTGAAAACTCACTCTGCGAAAACACGGTCCCGCCGGCTAGGCGTTCCAAGAGTCGTAAATGGGGGCCCCGTTTTCGAGCAAATGCCAGGCGACGTTGGCAGCGTCCGGCCCGCGAAGGCTCTCGCCAAAGCGGAAAAAATGACTGAGGCACAAGCACTGCTTATGAAAACCATAATCTTTGATATTTATTATGGTCTTTCTTCGCGCCTTCTTCGGCCTCCTGCTCCTCTTGCTCGCGACGGCTGGAGACCTTTTTGCCAGCCAAAGGATCCATCTATCCTGGGATCGGAGCCCCAGCCCCGACGTCACCGGATATCGCATTGGCATCGGGAACGCGCCCGGCATCTATTTCAGCACGATCGACGTCGGTGATATCGTGACGGCCGAAATTTCCAACCTGAGCCACAGCACCACCTACTACTTCGCCGTCACCTCCTACACCGCTTCGTCCGAGAGCGATCCATCGAACGAAGTGTCGTTCGCCACCTCAGTCGTTCCAACGCCGACTCCAACGCCACCTCCGGTTCCATCACCGACTCCGGTTCCCTCACCGACCCCAATTCCTTCCCCCACCCCTGTGCCGGAACCGACCGGCAGCCCAGCCATCGCGGTCGACAAAACGCAGGTCGCGGCGGGCGAGACCGTCCGAGTCACCGTGAGCAACGGATTCGGCGAGTTGCTTGACACGGTGGCCGCGCTCGACACCGCAACCGGCCAAACCGGCGATTGGTTTTACCTGAACGGCTCCAAGACGCCGCCGGCGAGCGGTCTGAAATCGGCCACGGTCGCTTTCGCGCCTACAATCGCCGGCCACTATCAGTATGTCCTGACGAACAATTACCGGCTGGTCGCGATCAGTCCGGTGGTCACGGTTTCCGGCGGCCCCGTGCCGACCCCCACCCCATCGCCGACGCCTTCCCCGGATCCTGTCCCCACACCGAGCGCAGCCAGTTTCGCCAGCGTCTCGACGCGGGCCGATGTTCAGTCGGGCGACAACGTTCTAATTGGAGGGTTGATGATCTCGGGCACCCAACCAAAGCGCGTCCTACTCCGCGCCATCGGTCCATCGCTCAGCGCGTATGGAGTAGCCGGAGCGCTGGCCGATCCCGTCCTCGCCTTGCATGATGCGGCGGGTGGCCTGATCGCTTCCAACGATAACTGGCGCACCAATGAAGCCTCCGTGCGGGCGACCAGACGCGCGCCCTCCGCAGATTCGGAGTCGGCTATCGTGACGACGCTGGCACCTGGCGCCTACACCGCCGTTCTTTCGGGAGCGAACGGCACGCAAGGCGTCGCGCTCGTCGAAATGTATGATCTCGCACCGGAGAACGGGCGTATCGCAAGCATCTCGACGCGCGGTAAAATCGGCACAAGCGACGCGGTCATGATCGGCGGGTTCTCGATTACCGGCAGCGACAGCGCGCGCGTCGTTATCCGCGCTATCGGGCCTTCTCTCGCCGCCTACGGCGTGGCTGATGTGCTAGAGGACCCGACGCTGGAGCTTTATAACAGCAGCGGCTCCCGCATTTTCATGAACGATAACTGGCAGGCGGAGCAGGCCGATCAGATTGCTGCGACAGCGTTGGCACCAAGCGATCCGCGCGAATCCGCGATCATCGCGACGCTCCCGGCGGGCGCTTACACAGCGATCGTCCGAGGTGCTGGGGAAGCGACCGGAGTGGCACTGGTTGAGGTTTACTACCTCACTCCGTGAGACGCGATCTGAGCGACGCTAACTGTCGATCGACGGGTCCTTGATCTGCGCGCCAAAGATGAGAAAGGCACCGGCATCGTCGGCTGAAACCGGGTCTGGCTCCTTCTCTTCCTCCGCCTTTGGCCAGTGGACGCTCCACGCCAAGTGGCACTTCTCAAGCAGCCAAATGACGTAGCGCGTTACATCGAATTCCCACCAGCGCAGCCCGTGCGCCGCACAACGCGGCTTCGCGTGGTGGTTGTTGTGATAGCCTTCGCCCAGACCCGCAAGGCCAACCCAAAAGTTGTTCTTGCTGTGGTCGGACGTCTCATACGTGCGGTAACCAAACGCCTGCATGTGGCAGATCGAGTTTACCGCCCAGGTCACGTTGTAGATGAGGAGCATCGGGACGTAGAGGCACCAGAGCAGCCCGGCGAAGCCAAACAGAAAATAGAAAAGCGCGGCGAGACAGAGGTGCGGAATAACGTAGAAATACGGGCGCTCCCACAGACGGCAGTAGGAAATCTTCCGCACATCCGCCGCATAGCGCAGTGACCGCTCGCGAAAACCGGGCGGCTTGCGCACCAGCCACATCATGTGCGCATACGGGAAACCGTGAATCGGGCTGTGGATGTCTTCATCCGTATCCGACTTGAGATGGTGATAGCGGTGATCGCCGACCCAGGTGACGGGATCGCCGGCCAGCATCACAGCCGAGCCACTGGCGAAGAAGAACTTCAGCCAAGCCGGCATCTCAAACCCGCGATGGGTCAGGTAGCGATGCAGATAAAGCGTGGTGCTGAGACCACCCCAGAGATACATCGCGCAAATAAACGGGATATATTTCCACTGGAACTGGGTGACGATTGCCGCCACACCGAGCAACTGCAGCCCGATAAGAATGATGAGGAGCCAAAAATTGAGCTTGTCGTTTTTGAACATAGGGAGCCACTACGTTTTAGGGTCCCGCCGAGAGGCGAAACGAGACGCGGAAGGTCATCTGGAAATCGCTTTTTGACAAGCGGTTTTCGGAAATGGCGGCCGAGAGGGAAGACAATCTGCGGGTGCGCAGAAATTCCGCATGCGCTGCCCAAAGGAGCGTGGTAATGGCTGCATGCCGCTGCCCGGGGTGTAGCTTAGCTTGGTAGAGCGCCTGGTTTGGGACCAGGAGGTCGCAGGTTAGAATCCTGTCACCCCGACCACTTCTGCGCATGCGCGTATGAGATTTTTCATCGTACTGTCCTCGTCTCTTTTCTGCCTTGGGTTTATTGCGCTGCAAGGTCAAGAGCCGCCCCTCCCGCAGGGTGATGCCAATCCGTCGGCCACCCCTGCCGCCGCACCATCGCTCGCCATGCCCCCGCCGCAGTTGATCCCGGACGACGTCCTACCTCCGCCCGCTCCTGCTGCCGCCGCGCCCGACGTGCGACAACTGGACGAAGCGTTCAAGCAAGGGCCGCTCACGCCGGCCTCAGCCGAATATCGACTCCGCGTCGAGTGGAGGAAGCTGCGGAACGTGGTCATGAACGATCTGGCGATCAAAGCGGCGCGCGCAAACGCCGAAAGAGCCCGGACCGATCTGGAGAAGCGGAAACGACTCGCCGCTTATTATCAATTGCTCTACACGAAGTTGACCGCGCTCGCCCAGTCACCCGAGCTAAAGGCGTATCTCGCGGTGCGCCGGGAGGAAAAGTTGCAGACCCTGCCGCAGCCCCGTGTGCGACCAGGATTTCTCCCGACGGCTGCGGCCAAGCCGAGACCTTCGCCCGCCGCGCAAAAGCAGACGCATGCGCCGTTGTAGCAAGCGCAAAAAAGGCACGATTGCGGCACTTGCCGATGGCAGGCACCGCTCGTAAAATTGCCGCTGTTAGACGGCGCATTCGTCTAGTGGTTAGGACACAGCCCTCTCAAGGCTGGTGCACGGGTTCGATCCCCGTATGCGCTGCCACCTTTCCTGAGCGGCTCGCCTCTGCGCGCGCTTCGTTTGATCAGAACGAGTAGCCGAGACCGCCAGAAAAACGCGCCCGCGCGTAGGGCCGCGTTGCCAGATCGGACGAGACCTCTGTGTAGTGCGCGCCCGCATTCGCCGTTAGCCGCGGCGTGATCGAGTAGGTCAGGCTGAGGCCGAAGTCGAAACTGTCTTCGCTAAAGACCGGCCGCTTCGCGAAGACCACGAAGCGCTCCGGATCAAAAAAGAGGAGCTCCTGCCCTTGGTTCTCGGAGTGCGAATAGTAAACCGAGAGGTTGCTGCCAATGCGCGGGGTGATCGCGTAATTCAGTTGCAGGCCGGTGCCAAAACTTTTCCGACTCGAGGCGCTGACGATATTCGCCTCCTGGGTGGAATACTGCGCGCTCCAATTCAGATTCGTCTTCTCGCCCACCACAAAGCTGAGGCTCGTTGTCATGTAGGGCCCGAAGACCTCACTATTATCGAGATCGCTACTATAAAGCTGCGCGCCGCCGCTAAAGCTGAATTGCGTGCGCGGCCCGACCGTCTGCGAGAAACCGAGGGAAAACGTGTTCGAGTAGGAATTGCGATCTCCCACGTCATACGTGGCGAGCGAAAATCCATACTGGCCGAAAACCGTCGTCGTCGGAAGGACGAGCACCCGCAGCTGCTGCGAGAAGCCGTGGTCGTAGCGATTGAGCAGCGTGGAAAGCGGCTCGTCCGTATACATCAGGACGCCGATGGAGTAGCTCGTGACCGTGGAGACGCGCTCGAGCCATTGATACGAGGCGGTCAACGAGTCTGCGGTGTAGAAATAGTTGCCGCTCCGGCGGTTCTCCCCCGCCGCGGTGAAGAAGTCCGGCTCAATGCCGTAGTGCGCGTAGATGCCGCTGTTGAGGGTCAGGCGTTCACTCACAAGGTGCGAAAGGCTCAGATTCAACGAGGTGTCGGGCTGATATTCATTGAAGCCTCCCCCCGCCCCGTTGGCGTAATAGCTCAGGCCGGTGCCCCATGAAACCGTGGCGCGGGTGCGCTCGCTGCCGAAGGAATATGTCAGGCCGATGGACGCGGCGGTGTAGAAAGATGATTGCTTGCCTCCGGCAGATGTCCCGACGTTCGTGTCAAACCCGGAACTGACAGAGACGCTCACGGCGACAGGCAGGCGCTCCAGAGGCATAAACGTCGCGCCACCCCCGCTCGCATTTCCGCTCGTAAAAACCTGCACCGTCGGCCCCGTCTGAGCACGGACCTCTCCGGCAAGAAGGAGGAGGAATGCCCCGCCGAATGCGGCGAGCGATTTAAGAATACACTCGGGCGACATCGGCGAATCTAGTAGACGCATGAGCCTCGGAAAATCTCAAGAGAATTTGGGTTCACAGGTGGTAGGAGGATCGAACAGCCGGTTAAGAGCCAGGCGCCTACCGAGCACGGGCAGTGCCACCGAGATGAACGTGAGACGCCAACGGATCTTCCCGTTGATCAACTCGGGCGCGGTTTTGTCGAAGAGAGAACGCGCGGCGACGAAAGCTCCGTCTCGACCGAGCGGCCGAGGAACTCGAGCAGGACGCGTACTCGTTCGCGCGCGGGCAAGACCTGTGTCACGAGGGCCTCGAAGCCATGTAGCGGGCCTTCCACGATTTTCACCTCCTCGCCCACGCTCACTTCACTATCGATCGTGACGATCTCGGCTTCCCCCGCGCTGGCGACAAGGGCAGCAATGGCCTCCTGCTCCACCGTCGCGATCTGCTCACCGAAGTGGACGATGTAGTGGACGCCATTTGAATACTCGACCGCGCGATGCTGCTGCGCGTAGTGAAACCGGGCGAAGAGATAGCCAGGAAACATTGCCTCCACGAACCAGACAGCGCCGCGCTTCGTCGCTTTCCGGAACCGAAGGCGCGGCGAGACGCATTCTATGCCAAATTGTCGACGGAGAGCAGCGGCGGCGATATGTTCTCGCTTCGTTTCTGCCTTCAGACAGAACCAAAGTGGGATCTCGACTCTGGAGAGGTGTGCGGCGGTGTAGTTAATGGCTTTACCTTCGTGGAGCTACCAAGAAGCGCATCCGCGACCGGAGTTCAACCGGGATTCCTCTCTGGCGACTTCGCTTCGACCTATTCGACGGCGCGATAAAACTGCCTCGCCTCACCGGCGGCCGCGGGATCCACATATTCAAAGATGCCATTCCTGTGGGCCAGAACGGTCGCGATCGCGGCGTACGCAGTTCGACGGGTCATCTCTGGAGAACCAACGCGGGTGAGCCCGCGAAAAAAAAAACTGGGCAAGGGATTTCTCCCTTGCCCAGCGTAATACGAGGGACTTGTTCTCGAGGCGTCCGCCTAGGCAGTCGCGAGCTTGCGGCGGAGAACCTCCACCACAACCAAGCCGAGGCCGAGGAGCGCGATCGCGGACCCGCCTTCAGGAACATTAGCCGAGGTATCGGCCGAGAAGCTGAAGGTGAAGGTACCGCCGCCACCCTGCGCGGAATCCTGGATGCTGAACGCCCAGCGACCTGCCGTAGGCGTGAACGGCATTCCGCCAGCGTTTGTGCCAGTCAGAATTCCGCTGCCTTGAACGAAGAGGAATTGTGACGTCTGCATTACCACACTAGAGGTAAACAGATTGAATTGGAAATTGCCACCGGGAGAAGTGAACTGCCAGAACGGTTGGATGAACGTAATGGGCGGCGTAGCAAACGTCCAATTGTTGGCAAACATGGTCGGTGTGTTAGCTGGAACCCCCGCGAAACTACCGGTGTTGCCAAAGGTCGTAGCGGTGTCGGCCCAGCTGATGACACGCGTTGCGGTCGCCAGATTAGTTGAGTCCAAATTGGCGGATCCGGTAAAATTTACTTTTCCGGTGATTTGTCCCTGCGCAAGCACGGACGGTGAGGAGAAGCAGCAGGCGATGGCCATTACCGCGGCAGAGGTGAAGATTTTTGTCTTTAATTTCATTGGGGTCTGTCTTTCGAGTGTGTTGTTAATGCTCATTCTGAGGAACGAGTCCTTCGTCGGGAACACATATAGCAGGGCTGATGCCACCGATCAGCAGCATCTGATAAGTCGACGATTCTAAGGTGCTTGCGTAGCGAAAATAATTTTCTGGCCGCGCTTTGAGGTCCCGTGGCCTGCGAAATGTGTAAATATCTCCGACAGGTAGTTCTTGATCTTCCATTCAGTTTCTTACGGTTTTTGCAGCTCCTGTAGCTTCCCGCGCGCATCCGCCGCGTCGGGTTCTCCCAAGCCGCTGCCGAGCGCTTGGTTGATCGCGGCAATTGCCTCCGCCTTCTGTTTCGTGGCAGCGTAGGCCTGCGCCAAGTGATAGAGACCGCGCGGGTCGAGCGCCCCTTTGCGCTTGCTCTCCTGGAAAAGCTGGATCGCTCGCGCGTATTCCTTTTTCTGAAGGCTGATTTCACCCAGGATAGACGCAAGTTCCGGATCGTCGGGCAGTGTCTTCCGCGCCTTCGCGGCCAGATCGGAAGCAGCGGCAGCTTTTGCTGGGTCAGCGAAGTAAATCGCGGCGAGCTTCTTCTGGGCAAAAGCAAATTCCGGCAGGCGATCGAGGACGCTGCGGTAGATCGTCGCCGCGGCGGCGGAGTCGCCATTTTGCTGCGCGGCAGCAGCTCTGATCATAAGTGCTGGAGTATAGCCCGCATCCTTCTGCAGCATCGATTCTGCTTGCTCGACGGCTGCCGGCGCGCCGTTTTGTTCCACCGTCGCGAGGGCGAGAAACACCTGCGCGTCGTCGTGTTCCGGGCCGCTGGTGGCGAGCGTCTGGACGCGTTCCATGGCCTGCCGTGCTTCGTTGATCTTCCCGACGCTGTAGGCCGCCCACGCGTAGCTGTGCTGGATACGCGAATCTTCAGGCCGTTGCCGCGCACTTTCCTGGAGAAGACTGTTTGCCCAGGTGAAGTTCCCCGCCGTCTGCACGATCCGCCCTAGCGCCGCAGCCACGTCTGGATCACCCGGGGCGAGCTCGCGGGCACGCTTGGCGAGCTCTAGCGCCGCCTGCTTCTTCTGCAGCGGGCCAGCATACAGTTCCGCGAGCTTGACCGCAGCCCGGAGAAGTTTCGGGTTGATCTTCGCCGCACGCTCGTATGCCCCGCCCGCTTTGCTCCAGTCCTGTCGCGCTTCGTATGCCTCGGCCAGCCGCACCCATGCAACGGCGTCATTCGGCTGTTGCTCGGTGAAACGCTCCAAATCCTCAATCGAGTCGCCTGGGCCACCCGCGTCGCCTGAAAGCGCTGCCAGACGCCGCTGCGCTTCGTCTTTCCCGACGTAATCCACGTCGCTCGCGACCGCTTTGTTCAACGCCTCTCGGGCGCGGTCCATCTGTCCCATCATGTAATTCGCCATTCCGGCGTGGAACTGCACGCGTGGGTTTTGCGGCAGCTTCGACGCGCTGTCGTCCGAGAGCGTCAGCGCCTGTTGGTAATCGCCTTGCTTGTACAAGACCCAGCCGAGGGTGTCGGCGATGAGCGGGTCATTCGGCTGCAGGGCGCGCGCCTTTCGAGCGAGTTCGGCCGCGCGGTCCAGCTGGTTCGCCTCTGCACAAACCAAGGCGAGGTTGTTCAGCGCCTGCACGGTCTCGGGCTTGACCGCGAGGGCTTTTTCGTAGCTCTCGCGCGCCTTCTCGCGCTCGCCGGCGCGCTCGTAAACCTGTCCGAGCAGCGTGAGTCCCGTCGCGTTGCCCGGATCCTTTGCCAGCAACGTCTGCAAGTGCGCGATCGCCTCCGGAAGTTTTCCGCTCGCGAGATCTGATGCGATCAGCAGGTCGTAGGCGCTCATCAAATTTGGGTCGATCTCGAGCGCTTGGGTCAACACGGCTGCCGTTTTCGACCAGTCAGATTGTGCAAAGTAGATCTTACTCTCGCTTAGGTGGAGCGGGGCCGAGTTCGGCACCTGCTCCATCTGGCGACGCACCCGTTCAAGTGCTGCCGCAGCGTCGTTTCGCCGCAGGTCCATCTCAATCAATTGATCAAGCGCGAGCGTATTCTCCGGGGCGAGCGCCAACGCCGATTCGAAGGCTTTCTGCGCATCTTCCGGTCGGTTCGCCAGACGCAAAGCGAGGCCGAGCGCGACAAACGACGGCGCGCTATTGGGCATTCGTTTGACCTGGGCTTGAAAAATTTCAACCGCCTCGTCGCCGCGGCCGAGCAAGCGATAGGCCTCTGCCAGCATGATCTCCGCTTCGGCGACGCCCGGCTGCCTCTTCAGGAAGTCAGCCAATCCGAAGGCGACTTTCTGATAGTCGCCGAGCTGCATATTGACCTGCGCCAGAAGCAGAACCGCTTCGGTGTAATTCGGGATCGCCGTGACTGTCTCGCTCAGGATTCCGGCGGCAGCGGGCAGGTCGTTCTGCGCCTGGTGGGCCTTCGCCAGCTGGAGCTTGATCAGCGGCGTGCCGGGATGAATTTTGTCGATTCGCTCGAGTGCCTGGATCGCCTTGCCGCCTTCGCCTTTCGCCATGCGCGCGTTTGCTTCCAGAAGGCGGCAATCAGGATTATCGGCGTCAATTTTGAAGGCGTGGTCGAGCGTCGCGAGCGCTTCATCGGGCTTTTCCCGGGAGAGCGCCATCTGCGCGTACAAGCGCCAGGCGGGGACAAAGTCCGGCGCTTTCTCTGTGACCTCCCGGACGACTGTTTCCGCCTGCGTCTTGTTCTCGTGGCTGAAAAGAAATTCCGCGTAGCGGATGCGCTCCATCGAACGAACCGGCGCAAGCTCGGAAGCGATCTTCAACTCTTTTTCGAGCCCGGCGTCGTCCTTCTCCACCATGTGCAGGGCAGCAAGGCCGTTGTGCGGGAGGAACGACTTCGGATCGAGCGCTTCCGCCTGCCGGTAGAACGTTTCGGCATGCTGCGTCTGCTCCTGTCTCAGGTTCAAACTCGCCGCTACCAAGTGGTAGTAGAGGCTGTCCTTGTTCGGGAAATTCTGCAGCGCCGTTGCCGCGCCGATCGTATCATCGGGCGTCCGGGCCGAATCAGCGTAAAGCAGGAGCGCCTCGCCGTTCCCAGGCTCCTGCTGCACGACTGTCCCCGCGATTCGGTGTGCCTCCCCAATGGAGCCCACGCCAGCATAGGCCCGCGCCAGCTTCAGCCACGCGTCATAGTCGGAGGGCGCGAGCTTCGTGGCTTGAAAGAGGAAGGGCCCCGCCTGAATCGGTGCGCCCTGCTCCAGCCAGATCGTTCCGACCCGGTTGAAGACACGCCCGTTCTGTTGATCGAGCCGCAGCGCGTTGATGTACTCGATCTTCGCCTTCTCATACTCACCGGCCTCGAAGTAGGCATCCGCGCGTTTCAGGTGACGGCTAAACCGCTGTTTCGCCGTACAACCAGTGCCCAGCCCCAGCAAGAGGCAGAGCACGGCCATTTTCCACAGGAGAGATCGGTGCATGTCGCTCTTCATCAGTCGGTATCTACAGCGCGAGCTTCGTTGAAGGACCACACCGCGGGAAGGCAATTCATCCCGCGCGCCGCCCTATTTTTTCGGGATGCCAAGTTTCTCCATCAACTCGTAAAGCGTGGGCCGGCTGATGCCGAGCTCCGCGGCGGCGGAACTGATCCGGCCGAGATGCCGCTGCAGGGTTTGCTGCACCAATTCCTTCTCCACGTTCTCGCGCGCTTCTCGCAAGGTGAGCGCCGTCGGGATGGAGCGCGAATCGCTTAACTCCAGATCGTGTTCCGTGATGCGCCGCCCGTCCGCCATGATGACCGCGCGCTTAATGCGATTTTGCAGCTCGCGCACGTTACCCGGCCACGGGTGGCAGTTCATCGCCCGGATGGCCTCGGGCGAGAAGCTCATGTTTCCCCGCCCGTTCTGGACCGAGTAACGCTGCAGAAATTCCCGGGCCAGCACGCTGGTGTCTTCGCTTCGCTCGCGCAGCGGCGGCAATTGCAAGACGACGACCGCCAGCCGGAAGAAAAGGTCCTCGCGGAACTTCCCTTCCGTGATCGCCTGTTTCAGATCCACATTCGTCGCGGTGATGACGCGGGCGTCGCTTTGCATCTCCTGTCGGCCGCCGACGCGCGAGAAGCGCTGCTCTTGGAGGAAACGGAGCAACTTCACCTGGATGTTCGAGGGCAACTCGCCGATTTCATCGAGGAAAAGCGATCCACCCGAGGCGCTTTCGATCAGCCCTTTGCGCTGCATGTGCGCACCGGTAAACGCGCCCTTTTCATGCCCGAAGAGTTCGCTCTCGAGAAGGTTCTCCGGGATGGCGTTGCAGTTGATCGCGATGAATGGGCCGTCCTTCCGCGGGCTGCGCTTGTGGATGGCGAGCGCCGCCATCTCCTTCCCAGTGCCGCTTTCGCCGAGGAGCAAGACGGGCGCGCTCGAAGCCGCCACTTTGCGAATGAAAGAGAAAACGCCCTGCATCTGCGAGCTGGTGCCGATCATCTCCTCGAAGATGGGCGCTTGCGCACTTTCCTGCAGCTTCCGGTATTCCATCTCGAGATCCGCGACGTAGATGCAGCGGCGGAGGAGCAGTTTCAGCTCCTCCATCTCGACCGGTTTGCAGAGGAAATCGTAAGCGCCGGAGCCGACCGCTTCGAGCGCGTTCTTTTTGTCGCCCTGCCCGCTGATCACAATCACCTTCGCCGCGCTGTCCGCGGAGAGGATGTCGCGCAGGGTGGCCATGCCTTCCTCGGTGTCGTTTGGCCGCGGCGGCAGGCCGAGATCGAGCAGGGTGACCGACGGCTTTTTCGCACGGAAACTTTGCAGCGCGCTGGCCCGGTCCTCGGCCAACTCTACCTCGTAATCGGTGGTCAGAGCCCACTTCATCTGCGTGCGGATTTCCTCGTCATCGTCGACGAGCAGGAGCGTCGACTTCATCTCGCGGGTGGCTGATGCAACGGTAGAAATACTCGGAACGTGGTACCCTTGCCCAGTGCACTCGTCACCTGAATTCTTCCGCCGTGTGCTTCCACAATCATCTTTGACTGGAACATCCCGATGCCGAGTCCCTTCTTTTTCGTCGTGCAAAAAGGACGAAAGAGCGACTCGCGCAAAAAGGCGGGACTCATCCCGCAGCCATTGTCGCTCACCGCGACGCTGGCCCAGCCGTTGCGACGTTCGGTTTGGATGGTCACCCGCCCGTTCTCCGCGACCGCATCGCGCGCGTTAAGGAGCAGATTCGTCATCACACTCTGCATCTGCTCACGGTCCGCGGTCACATTCGGCAAGGGCTGTAAATCTCGCACCAGTTCCACCGCGGCTGCACCTGCCAAGCTCTCCAGCGTTTCCTCGAGCAGTTGGTTCAAGTCGAACTCGCTCGGACGCACCGCCAGTTTTTCGCGCACCAGGCTCAGGCTGCTGATCATCTGGTTGATCCGGCCCGCCGTGCGCGAGATGCCGCGCAGGGTATCCTCGCGGAACTCTGGGTCGTTGAAATGCACCGGCAGATTTTGCAGCATGAGGGTGAGGGTAGAGGCCGCGTTCTTCAGGTCGTGCACAAAGAAGGTCGACATCGTCTGGAAAGCTTGCAGTTCCTTCCCGAGCATCACTTCCTCGGTGAGCCAGAGGTTTAAAAGGCTCGCCGCAAGCTGGTCGCCGATGCAACTGAGCAGGTCGAGCTCCTCCTCCGTGTAGGGGACGCCGTTTACGCGATCAGCCAGGATCAGGCAGCCGAACGTCTGCTCCGCAACGCAGAGCGGCACGCAGATGCGTGGCCCGGCCTTGGCAAACTGCGGCTGGCTCATCGCTCGCAGCGCCTCCGCCCAGTTTCCCTTGGCGCGCTCGAGGTTGAACGGGCGCACCGCGGCGGTCAGCGCCTCGATCACCTCCGGGCCGGCGAGGGTTTCGTCCGGCGGCAGGTTCGTTGTCGCGCCGCCGAGAGTGAGCGTCTCGGTCCGCCGGTCCCAAACCCAGACGCTGACGGAAAGAGCATTGAATGTCTCGGAAGTGATCCGCGCCGCCGCGCTGCAGAGCGCTGGCGCATCGACCATCGTCCCGGTCGCAGTCGTGAAACGGCTCCAGACCTGCCGGAAATCGTGCTGCGGCCGTTCGAAATGCCGGCTGATAAAACGCGCGATCCCCTGCCGCAGACGATCGGAAAAAAACAGCACCGCCAGCACCGCAATCCCGGCCAGGATGAGCAGCGCCTGGAACTGGAAACTGCCCGCGATCGCGGTCCGCGCCACGATCTGCGCCAGGACGCCGACGACGAAGAGGTAGGCGCCGACGAGGACGACGGTGATCGAAGTGTGCAGCGCGGCGCGCGACGGATAAATATCGATGTCGCCGAATCCGCCGCGCAGATAACCGACTGCCACAAAAACGCAGCCGAGGAGGAGCGAAGCGGCCTCGATCCCGGACCCGGTCGTGGTGTCGCCCGAGTAAATCAACGCCTGGCTGCGGGTGTAGATGCGGGCGCCGAAAATGAGGCCGAGCCCGAGAACGACAAATTTTACCCGCCACTGCACGGTGCCGACCGCAGAGCGCAGCGTGCGCTCGAGGTTCATTAGGATGAGGACCGTCCCTACGAGCAGGATGGCGGAGAGAATTTTGGCCGACCCCGAATACTTCACCAGCCAGATGTCGCCGCCGTCCGCAGGGACCAGCACCACAAGCTGGTTGTGAAAGAGAACGACCATCGAGATCGGCACGACGAGAAGCGCGATCACGAGAGCGCGCGAGCGCCGGAGATACTCCCAATAGTTGCCGCGCGAGTACGTCAGGCTGAAGCAAAGCCAGACTCCGGGCACGAAGGATTTCACCCCCAGCCAAATCGTCGCCCACCACTGCGCCTGGTCCGAACGCAGAGGCCGGTGGCCGAGCGTGCTAACCATGCTTTCGCCAGCAAACAGGACCATGCCGAAAAAGAAGGCCCAGGCCGCGACGGTGCCGCGACGCCGCAGTGGCACGGCCAGCGCGAGCAAGCCGGCGGCGGTTGCTGCGAGATACGCAAGAAGAGACTGCGCGTTCAAATTAGAATGCGATGTGGAAGTCCTGCGAAGCCGCCCGCTCCGCTGCCCTCATCAAAAACCCGGCCCGCCTAGAACGCGCTCTGCGGCACTTGGATGATGTCGCCGTTCTTCACATAAAACGCGTTCGTCGTCCTGCCCGCGAGCGTCGGCCGCAGATCGACCAACTGCGTGCGTTCGACGCCGTTGGCGATACGGATGAGATGAATGCTGCGCATGTTCCCGAACGGCGTCGGGCCGCCCGCCTGCATGATCGCCTGCAGGACGCTCGTCGGCCGATCAAAGGCGAGCTTCCCGGGCGATTTGACCGCGCCAGAAATGAAGACCTCGATCGCCGCGCTATCGAGCGTGACCAGAACGTCAGTGTTCGTGAGCTGCGGCGCGTAAAGTTTCTTCAGCTCATTCTCGAGCTGCGAGAGCGATCTGCCGGACGCTTTCACCTGGCCGACTGCGGGCAGGCTGATCTTGCCGTCCGAGCGAATCTTCTGCGCCAGGTTCAATTCCGGCGCGGTTGTAAAACTGATCCTCACCACATCGCCGGGGCCGAGCACGACCGGCGTGGAGGTGTTCACCTCCTCGACACGCGCCGAGCGGCTGACGCTGCTGCAACCGCCGAGCGCGAAAAGGGCGAGTACGAGAAACGTCCAACTTCCCAATTTCCGAAAAAATCCTGCGCGACGCGCGCGCTGGTTACCTGCGTCCATGCACCAAGTAAGAACACAATCCATGCACTCCGTAAACAGGGAAGCACTTAGGACACAGGCAAAGCCGCCGGCCGCCCCTTCTTCAGCTCGCTCCGACGGAGCCACCAAAGCAAGGCAAAGAGCGGCCCGAGGGAGAGGACAAAGAAAAACGGTCCGCCGCGCCGGTGAATGATGCTGTGAATCATGTGCGGCCCGTATTCGATGCAGAGCCACGCGATGACTGCGAT
>JBKJKL010000067.1:0-2794 GCA_046597485.1 Chthoniobacterales bacterium | reverse complement strand
TCGGAACGCCTCCGCCTAACGAAACAAACCGATCCGGAGAAAATCGAGACCGACCTGATGAAGCTAGTCCCGCGG
This sequence comes from Chthoniobacterales bacterium, assembly GCA_046597485.1. Lineage (GTDB taxonomy): Bacteria > Verrucomicrobiota > Verrucomicrobiia > Chthoniobacterales > UBA10450 > JACCTI01. The sequence continues at coordinate 2,719 of JBKJKL010000067.1, read as the reverse complement.
CCGCACTGGACGATGTGGAGCCACTGGCTCATTTGGCACGGGCGGCGGCGCTGCTACGCGCGCAAGCCCGACTGTCACCAGTGCGAAGTGTTTCATCTTTGTCCGAGCGGCAAGGTTTTCATCCGAAACGGCGAAGCCCGTCCGGCGCCAGACGCCGCCTAACGACGCGCGGACGCTTCCGCTTCCTCGACGGCGCGCTTATGATTGCTGCTTTGAAGGCGTCTACACCCACCGGCCTCCATTTAGACCTCGACCACGCCTGGCCGGAGGGCGCGGCCAATCTCAAGACGCTGGACGCAACGGAGTGGGGTCCACGCCTTCGTTTCTCCGCGCCGACGCGTGTCATCGAGCGGTTTGCGGCAGAGACGCTCCCGCAGTTGCCACCCTTTGCGCTTTACGGCTCTGGGGATTTCCATCATCTGACCGCGCTTTTGCTGCGCCGCCTATCCGAGCCGGTTGTAATCGTCTCCTTCGATAATCATCCCGACTGGGACGTGCGGCCGCCGCGCTGGGGCTGTGGCGGCTGGCTGAATCGCGCGCTCGAGTTGCCGCAGGTAGAGCGGGTTAGCGTATGGGGCTGCGGGAATTTCGAGTGTTGGTGGCCGGCGCAGATGTTTGGCAACCGGCGCGCGGAACGGGCCGGCCAGATCGACCTGCACATCTGGGCGGACGATCGGCCGCTCGCGAAGCGGAACCGCCGCGGAGCGATGTTTCGCACGAACTGGCGCGAACTTTTCTCGGACTTCGTCCGGAGTCTCGCGGGCCGGAATGTTTACGTCACGGTCGACCTCGACACGCTCTGCGCCACGGATGCGGTGACGAACTGGGAGCCGGGCAAATTTACCGTCGACGAACTCGTTTGGGCGCTGACCGAGTTGCGCGGCGCAGCGCGCATTCTGGGCGGCGATATTTGCGGCGCCTACTCGCCGCCGAAGTATGCGCGTCTGCCGCAGCGCTTCGTGGCCGAGTTCGATCACCCGAAACTGGCGAAGCCGAGCCTCGACGAAACGCGGGCGATCAATCTCCGCGCCCTCGCTAAACTTTGGCCAAGCTTAACTGAGCGAAACGAGCACGACGCCGGCCGTGATCAGGAGTGAGCCGAGGATCAATGGCAGCGTGAGTTTCTCCCGCAGAACGACGGCGGCCGCGGCGGTGATGAAGATGACGCTTAGGCCCTGGAACGGGTAGAGGTAGCTCAGGTCGAGCTGCTGGAGCAGGCCGAGATTTAGGAAGTAAGAGATCGCCATCGTCGCGGTCCCGATGACGATGAAGAAGCCGAAGGTGCGCTGCCCGTAGCCGCGCTGCACGGTCGATCCCATCGCGTGCTTGAGCAGGATCTGCCCGGCCACGAACGCGACTAACGAGACGATAATGAGGAGAAGAACGAACGGCGTCATAGTTTCTCCTCCAGCTTCGCGACCGGGCGCGCGACGAGGGCCAGCCCGCTCAAGACGAGCCCGATGCCGATCCAGCGGATGACGGGGATTTGCTCGCCGAGGATGAGCCAGCTGCTCAGCGGGATGAGGACGTGGACGGATTGCGAGACGGGGAAAGCGACGGAGAGCGGCAGGTGCTTTAGCGCGTAAAGCCAGGTGAGAAAACTCAGGATGGTGAAGAGCATCCCGAGCCAGACAAGCGGCGAGGCCAGCGTGGTCAAGCCCGTCCAGCCCCACTCTGGCGCGATGTGAATCGTCGCGTCGGCGCCGCGTTTTTGGAAGAGCTCGGAGACCGTCACGCAGAGGGTGCTGATCGCGACCTGCAGCCAGGGATTGCGTAGCGCGTTAAAGCTCATGCGCGTTCGGGAAGCGGTGCAGGACCGGGTCGTGCCGCGTCGGTTCCATCAGCGGGAGGATGCGCCCGAAGATGGGATTCAGGAGCGGCGAAGTATGCATGACGTAGAGATCGAGCGGGCCGAGGGCGCAGTCGAGATGGAGCTTCGGCTCGTAGTTGAGCGGGCTGCTCACATAACTCGTTAGGCCATTCTTGAGGCACCAGCGCACGATGTCGCGGAAGGTGAGGAAGTAGAGATGAAGATCGAGCGCTACCTCATAATCGAGCCCAAGGTAGTCGTCGTAGAAAACGCCGTCGTGCACCATCCCGATGCTGAAGGCGACGATGCGACCGTTTTGCCGCCAGAGGAAAAAGCGCATCCGGTCCGGCATGCGCTGGCCAAGCCCGCAGAGGAAGTCTTTCGTTAACGTCTCAAACTTCATCGCGGAGCGGTCGTGGACCGCGAGGTAAAGCGGGTAAACCGCGTCGACGACCGGGGTGATGTCCGAGACCACTTCCACCTCGACGGACGGCGCCTTCTCGATCCGCCGGAACTTGCGGCGCAGATCCTTCCGGGTCGCTTTGCTCAGGCGCTCGAAGTATTCATCGAAATCGCGGAAGGCGAACGGGAGAACGGTGACCGGCATGCTCGGGATGCGGGTGAAGCCGAAGGAAATGAGCGTGCCTAACGAGTCGCGACAGCTCGCCGGGAAATCCTTGAAGACGACGAGCGAAGCCTTCGCCTGCTTCGCGTATTGGCCGATCGTTTCGCCGAGCGCGGCGGCGAGCCAGGCTTCGTCGTCCGCGAGGCAGCTGCCGAGGGAGCCGCTTCCGGCGGCGTTGCCGACCATCAGCGTGCGCATGGTAAGGAAGCGCGGGAAGAGGCGGCGGACGTAGTTGACCGGGCGAGTCAGCGCGGGCACGCCTTCAATCAAGTTTTGCTGCACAA
>JBKJKL010000016.1:0-6631 GCA_046597485.1 Chthoniobacterales bacterium | reverse complement strand
GAACGCGCCGAACCATTCGCGTCCGAGGCCGTCGCGCCGCGGCGGTTGCGCTTCGCCCATCAGCCGCCCTTTCCCATCGAACAACCAGCCGTGATGCGGCAGCCATACTTCGCTGCGGTCGCGCGTCATCCGACGAATCACCCACGGATGATCCTTCTCCTGCGACAAGCTGCGAATCGGATGCAATCGCACCAATTCCGGTTTGCTCGTTACCGCGATCTGCTTCTGCGCGAACTGCCCATCGGTCGCGATTTCGATGACGAGCTGCTCCGGCTGACCATCTCCGCCACCGCCCGTTTGGAAGGCGGAAACCTTAATGGCTAGGTCCGCCAATTCCTGGCCCAACTGCCGCCGCCGCTCCGGATCGGACTCGCCCGTCCAGCGGTCGCGCAGTTCCGCCATTTCGGCTTGCGCGGCGGCCAGGTCAGCCGCGTCGCTCTCCGCCACGCCGGGTTCCTGCGCGGCCATCGCACCCGCGAAGAGCGCGGCGGTCAGGATGCTAACGAAGCTGTTCGAGCGCATCGCTGAGGGCGTGAGGAAGCGCGCGACCGCCGTCGCCGCCGAGCTGCGCGTCGATCGCTTCCAATTGATGAATCAAATCGACCACTTCGCGCCGCGCATATGGGCCGCCGGCCGTGGCGCAAAAATGCGTGCGGCAGCCGAACGGCCGGTCGCGGTAGATCAGGCAATTGCCGCTCCGCTCATCGAGCATTGGGCAAACGCCGTCCGCTCGCTCTGGCAGCGTCTTGCGGCCTGTGGCGCGGAAAGCCGTCGCGGCCACGAGCGCTTCGCCGCGCGTCAGGTAAGGTGTGCGTCCAGTCAGCTTGAAATGGCAACACTCCTGCAGCCGCGTGCAGGCGCGCTCGATCGGCCGCTCTGCGAGCGCCCGATAGACCGCGCGCACCTCGGCGAGCCTCACATTGTTGGCTGAATTCATTTTGGCAGAGGCGAATCTGCCATTGCATGGCCGGCAATCCAACCGGTCGTCCACGCCCCCTGGAAGTTGAAGCCGCCCGTGATGCCGTCGAGGTCGAGCAGCTCGCCCGCGAAATAGAGTCGCGGCACGATGCGGCTTTCCATCGTCCGGAAATCCACCTCCGGCAGCCGAACCCCGCCGCAGGTAACGAACTCATCCTTGTTTAGCGTCTTGCCCTCCACCAGCAGCTCGCCGCGTTGCACGATCTCGATGAGCGCTAGCGCATGCTCGCGGGAAAGATTCGTCCAGATGGTCTCGTTAGGCACACCAGCCGAGCGGACCAGTTGTTCCCAGAGCCGCGCGGGCAGGGGAGGAATGGGCGAGCCGAGCACGTGGCGTTTCGGCTGGGTGGAACGGCGCGCCCGCAGTTCGTCGGCCACGTCGGTCCCGGGCAGCCAATTGATCCGCAGCGTGAGCTGGTAACCGTGCTCAGCGAAAAGCCGCGCGCCCCAGGCCGACAAGCGCAACACGACCGGGCCGCTGATCCCGTTGTGCGTGATGAGAAGCGGTCCGCGCTCGCGCAGCTTCGTCTCCGGCAACGTCAACTCTACCTCCGGCACTGCCACGCCCGGCAACGCCCGCAGCCATTCCGTCGCGATGTGGAGCGCGAAAAGTGAAGGCACCGCTGGCTCGATCGTGTGGCCTAACGAGTGGGCGATCTGCGCCCCATGCGGATCGCGCGCGCCTCCGGTCGCGAGCAATAGCCGCTCGCACTCTGCCCGGCTTCCGTCCGAGAGCGTAAGGAGAAATCCGCCGCCCTCGCGCCGCGCCGCCGCTTCCACGCCAGTCTGTTGCCAGGGCCGTACGCCGGCCGCGTTTGCCTCGAAAAGCAGGCAATCGATCACCGTCCCGGACGAGTCCGTCACGGGGAACATCCGCCCGTCCGCCTCCGTCTTCAGCCGCACGCCGCGCCGCTCGAACCACGCCACGCAATCCTCCGGCGAGAACTTGTGCAGCGCGCCGATCAGCGCCCGTTCGCCGCGCGGATAACGTTCGCTGAAAGTCCGCAGCTCGAGCGCTGGGGTGTGCGTCACATTGCAGCGCCCGCCGCCGGAGATCCGCACCTTCGTCAGGAAATGCGAGCTGCGCTCGTAGAGCGTCACTTCGTTTTCCGGTCGCGCCTCCGCGCAGGCGATCGCGGCAAAGAACCCCGCCGCCCCGCCGCCCACGATTGCGATGCGTTCCATGCCAGCGTCACTCTAGCCGCGAGACGCATCGCGCGCGCGTCTCTTCAGCCGCCGTGATCGGCTGCCCGCGGCGTGCTCGTTACGGCAGCGACACGAACTGCCGGAGGAAGGCGCGCGCTGAGGGCGTGTCGAGCCGGTAGACCGTATTCACCGCACGGCAGACGGCGTCGCCCGTGATCGTGGTCGCAGCCACCACGCTGGAGGTGCCGAGGAAGTTCGGGCCGCCCGAGTCGCCATAGCAGGTGCCGCCGTTCCCCGTGGCCGGGTTCATCGAAATACGGAGCCACGACGGGGTAGTAGAGTTCAGCGTCCCAGTCGCGACGCCGCGGACATCATTATAGAGATAACGATGACCGCCCGGCTGATTGGTTACCTCATAGGCGCCGTAGCCTACGGAGGTGAAAAGCTGGTTGTTCGCCAGGCCTCCGAGCGAGCCCGCCGCCGGGAGCAGCGCCGGGGTGATCCCGCGCACCGGCTTATCCAGTACTACGACTGCAATGTCATGCGGGTCGCTGTTGTCATGCCCGTAGAGCGGATCGGCGTGGAAGGTGCCGGGGAAAGTGGGGTCGCCATCTTGGTAGGCAGTGTCAAAGGTCACCCGCACCCGCGCGCCCTCCGCGCAATGCGCCGCGGTCAGGAAGACGGTGGGCGAGATCAGCGTGCCCGAGCAGTAAATCCACGTCCCATCGGAGTAAGCCTGCGCCGCGACCAAGCCGCCCGTGTTCGGGTGCCGATTTCCATCCGCAGTGCCGTTCGTGATCGCCTCCGCAGTCACGATGACCAGGAGCAGCGTACCGGCCGCGAGGAGTGCGCCCGCGAGCGAACGGCGAAGACGTTGGAAGATGGGAAGCGAGGAGGGGAGTGCCATCCCCAAGTTGTAGTCAAAGCGCGCCCGCCTTGGCAAGCGTGGCGCGGATCGGGTCGGGCAAAGAGAACGTCCGCGGCTGGTTCTAGCAGCCGCGGACGTCACTGTTTTGCGCTTCCGTGGATCTGACCCGTGCGCTCCCGGGCTTCAAGTATGGCTCCTATCGGCACCCTCTCACGAAAAAGGGAGCGACCTGGCGCCACCGCGACTGCTGCCGGCTCTCACGGCTTACCTCGGCCTCAGTCACGGTGTAATACGAACAGGACCGATTAAAGCGACTCGCGTGCCAACTCCGGACCGGTCGAGAATCTTCTTCCCGCCACCGCTGCGCTCCCGTTACTCCTCTAGTTCAGCCAGAGGATATGCGCGCCCGGGTTACCCTTGTCCGGCGTTAGCTTCCCGCCCGTCGTTTTAGCCAGGTCACGTAACCAGCCCACCGCTTGCGCCGCGATCGCGGAGCGCCCGGTCGACGCTCCATGGCCATGGATGATCTTCACCCCGCGATGCCCGTCCCGCAGGCCGCGGTTTACCGCGGCGAAGACCTTCTCGCGCGCTTCCTCCCGCGTCTCGCCAGCGTGAGCCACATCCACCTCCAGCACGCTCCGGTAGGTGCGGCCCGTCAGCGTGGTCCCGCACTTCTGGCAGGTGCCGCCGCCACCCGTGCCCGTCGGGTTGCCACAGCTCGGGCACTCGCCATCGCCCGGGCCCGTCCCGCCTGCCATCGCTTTCCTCTCCTTTGGCATCATCTGGCTAGCTATGACCCATCATGCTACTCATCAGCCCGGCAAGGAGTGACATCACGATGCCACCGAAAAGTAACATCACCGGGATGAAGCACAGCCCGATGAGCAAGGCCGCGCCATAGAACTTCACCATCAACCAAAGGATGGAACTAAAAGGCAGGTCCAAGTCGACCACTTTCACCCGGAAATCTGCCGCTGCCTTAGTTCCTGCGAAAAGCGCCACTGCCGGCTGGAGCGGCCAAGGGGTAGCTGCCGCTTCCTGCACCGCCACCGGGGCAGGGGCACTCGCCGCCGGTAACTCTGTCGCATATTTCAGGGTCGGGAAGTAATCATCCACCGTCCGCCAGTCGCCCCCTGTAGTGGGCCGCGCCGGCGTCTCCCGGTTCGCCTGCCCATCGGCAAAGAGCTGCGCGATCTGCGCCTCGCTGTATGGCCCCTGCTCCTCGCCCGCAATCTTGAGAAAGTAAGACTTCACGTGCGAAGGATGTCAGGAAGAACGGGCCGCGTCCACCCGCCTGCGGGTCAGACGCTCACCGCCAGCCCGCATTTCTGCTCCAGCTAAGGCGCCGCGCGCTGAACCTCCTCCGGCAAAAGCGCATGGGCGGCGTGCACGACGACCGCCTTCCGAATCTCCTTCGGGCTCAGGCCCATCGCGGCAGTCGAGCAGTAAGTCTCAGCTGACATGGCTGACGGCGTCGCGGACGATTTGCGGTTAGGGCAAATAGGCCAAGGCTAGACGGATAGGAGCCATTAGGACCAAACCGGCATCGATTCTTCGTCCAGTCGCTCGAGTTCAACGAAGGGGAGAGCGAGCAAGGTTCTGCCGGCGTGCCCATGGGCACGGGGAGACAAAAGGCAAACCATTGTCAGACGCCGCTCGCCCTCAAGAGGGGTGCGGCCGCGCCGTGCAACGCCGCGTTGTTTAGGAGAAGCGGCGAGTCGTCTATCAGAAACAGCCGAATCCAAGTCCCGAACGAAGCGCCCTCATCCCGCGGAGCCACCGGCGCGTGTCGCCTCGTCCCGTGCAGGCCCAGATAAACGTGGACAAGCCGGCGCTCATTTCACAACCTGCGGCTTCACACGCGTGTCGAAGCGCGCTGGCTTCGATGTCGTTCGTCCTCACAGGGTGAAATGGATGTGGATGAGCTTCTTTTAATCCAAAAAACCAAAAGGAAAGTATCATGAAACTAGTCACTGCCGCCTTAGCGGCTTTCAGCGGGATCAGCTTGTGCGTGGCGCCTTTCGCCACCGTCCACGCCGCCGATAACTCCGCCGTCGAAACGAAACTCAAGGGAATGGAAGACGCCTGGGCTGCGTCCGAAACCCAGAAAGATCACGGTGCCAGTATTGTAGAAGCAATGCTGGCTGCCGATTACGCCGGCGTCGGCGGCAAGGGCGAGATCCGCACCAAAGCCAGTCAGCTCGAGCACATGCGCTCAGACACCGACACCTATAGTTCCGCGAAGAACGATAAGATGGACGTGCACGTTTATGGCCCGAACCTCGCCACTGTCGTCGGCACCTCCACTGAGAAAGGCACCGACAAGGATGGGAAAGCGTTTACCCGTTCCTATGCCTGGATCGATACCTGGATGGAACGCGACGGCCAATGGCAATGCATTGCCAGCGGCGGCACGCCTGTGGTGGCCAAGTAACGGTGCCGCGCGGCGCGCGGCGATTCGCGCCAAAGTAAGAAACACCGCCCGTTATCATTTGATGGCGGGCGGTGTTTGCTTGCGGCCGCCAGAGCGCTCCAGGCTTGGCTGTTTTCGCTGATGTCAGCTTTCAAACTCGCACGCAGTGCGGCGCTAGTCTGATTGCTCGTCCCCGTTTGGCCGCCGTAGAGGCCGACGATGCACTGGCGGGGATTAGTGCCGAGGTAAACATACGCGTAGCCTCCGCCGGAAACGCTCGCTCTCCCGACGCAGCGATCGTGTTGCCGGAAGGTGAACTGGCGGGGAGGAGGAAAACGGAACGAAATCTTCGGATCAGCAGTCGGCGGTCGGGATTGGAGAGGGAAGTCTTGCCCCGACTTCTTCGGGTGCCGCAGGACTTGGGCACCGCTCGCTTTGGATCCATCCCTCGGCAGCTTCCCGGGTTGGGAAAGCCGCGATCCGCCGGTTGAAGCGGCGCGACTCGGCGATGAATTCCAGGATACGGGCGAGAGTTTTGGGCGACAGGCTGACGACGACCGCGCGCAGGATGTCGCCAGCAAAGGGCGACGTCTTCACGAGACGCGAAATCAACTCTTCGCTGACCTGCTCCCCCGTGACGGAGCTAAAATCCCATAGCCGATCGAAGGTGGGATCGAAGGTGGTGTCTGCCAGGACCTGCTCTCGTGCTTGGAGGAATTCGTCCGCGGTGACCAACCCGAAGCAGGTCGTGATGACGAGCTGTCTCTGCGGATCGATGGTGACTTGGATCGGCATGAGGCTCGCTTGGTTAACTAGCTTTTTTCGGGCCTGCGACCGCAGCGTCATTCATTCGTGGCGTCCCAAACGGCTGTTTCGCTTTTCTGGCTACGGCTAAGCCCAGGACCCAGGTGGTGTCCGAATTAGACGGGATTCGCAGGCTCAGGGTTACTTCTTCTTCCCCGGGTTCCCCTTTGCCGTGGCGGTGGGTTCCTTCGTATCCTTCCGCGATCGTCAGCTGGGCGGCGCCGAGGAAGAGGAAGTTCCACTGATCATTGCCATTCGGGAAGACGCGACTCGGAGGGCGAGGGGGTCCCGTTGGAGAGCGACAAGTTCTTGACTCAGTCCAGAACTCGCTGACATTCAGACTCTCGATGCCGGATCCCGCCGCTCTTCTCCGCCAACATGCCATCCCGGTAACGGCCCAGCGCCTCGCAGTGCTGCGTGCG